>NZ_JBIWPP010000005.1:0-226094 GCF_044768335.1 Streptomyces sp. NPDC101151
CTGGGAGATCCGCGACGACATCCACGAAGCGTTCCTCACTCTCGGATGCGCACTCATCTGCTGGCGACGCCTGAAGTCATTCCGATAGGAGTTCTTAGGGCCTGGCCGGCGGATCAGGCCCTAGCGCCGCTTGCGCAAGGCGCGGCCCAGGACGATCGCGGAGGCCAGGGCCAGGGCTGCCGCGGGGGCCGCCCAGCGCAGGACCTGGTTTCCGGCGACGGTCTGGGGGGCCGGGACGGGGGCGTAGCGGCCGCGCGGCGGGGCGTGGTCGACCTCCTCGGCGCTGCGGCCGATCATCGTGCGGCGCGCGTGCGCGGCCTCGGCGGGCGGCTCGCCCGAGTCCGTGGAACCGTCGGCGGCGGTGTACTCGGCCTGCGCCGCCGACCCGGCCCCGGTGTCGTCCGCGCCGGGGTCCAGGGAGGGCGGAGGGACCTCGGTGTCGAAGACGGAGGTGTGCCCGGGCTCGGGTTCCGGCTCGGGTTCCGGCTCGGATTCCTTCTCCTCCGGGCTCTGCGCCAAGCTCTCCACGAAACGGTCGAGCAGCCGGTTCAGCGCCGAACTCACCGCGTCCGCCGGGAGTTCCGCGATGCGTCCGTCCGCGTCCGCCGTGCCCTCGACCGTGACGGTCGTGCCGTCCTCGGTGCCGGTGAGGCGCAGGGTGAGGGCGAGTTTGACGCTCCCGGTGCCGCGGGCCTCGGTGGCGTCGCCCTCGACGGCGTACGTGCCGTCCTCGCGAGGCGTGACACGGACGGCTCCGCGGTAGGTGACGGAGTGGCCGCCGACGCGCAACTTCAGCCGCCCGGCGACGGGTTGGGCACCGGCGTCCTGCTGGAGCCCGGGGACCGCCCGCGCCACCCGTGCGGGGTCGGCGAGGGCCTCTGTGAGCCGGTCGGCCGGAACCGGAACGAAGACCTGGTACTCCATGTCGGCTGAGCCTACCCAGGTGTGGCCGGAACGTACCCTCCCCCGAAGGGGTGGCTCGTCAATAACGCGGATGCACCAGGGTCGACGCCGGCAGTCCCCCGATCCGGGTGCGTTCCGCCGCCCTCGCGTCCGCCGCCAGGCCGCCCGGTGTCAGGGTGCGCGGCCGTGGCCCCCGGGGGTCCAGGCGCAGCGGTGGTGCCGAGGCGGCCGGCGCTGCCAGCAGGAAGCCCCAGTCGTGCGGGGACCGGGACGCTCCCGCAGCGCGGTCGGGGCCGGCCGGGAAGCCGGAGCCGCGGCCGAGGACCCGGTAGGGGCAGGTGGCGAAGCCGGACGCGGCCAGGGTCGACGTCACCGTCCAGAAGACGCGGGGCCGGGTGGACAGCGGGCCGGGGTGCACCACCAGACGGCCGTCGGCGGCCAGGACGCGGCGGGCGAGGCCGTAGAACTCCTGCGAGTACAGCTTGGTGCTGGCCGTGATGCCGGGGTCGGGCAGGTCAGCGATCACGACGTCGTACGCCGCCCGGGGTGCCCGGCGCAGCCAGGTGAGCGCGTCCGCGGTCGTGGGGTGGACGCGAGGGTCGTCGTAGGCGTGGGCGTTGAGGGCGGACAGGCCGGGGTCGTGGCGGGCCAGGCCGATCAGGCCCGCGTCGAGCTCGACGAGGTCGACGCTGCGCACGTCCCGGTAGCGCAGGACCTCGCGGGCGGCCAGGCCGTCGCCGCCGCCGAGGATGAGCACGCGGGCGTGCGGACCGGTCATCGCGGGGTGGACCAGCGCCTCGTGGTAGCGGCGTTCGTCGCGGCCGCCGACGCGCAGCCGGCCGTCGAGGAAGAGATCGAGGGGGCGGCCGTGGGTGCCGCCGGCGAGAACGACCTCCTGGACGTCGGTCTGCACGGCGACCCGGACGTCCCTGCCGTACACCGCGTGCCGGGCGGCGCGTTCGAAATCGTCGGACAGGGCCGCCGCCGAGGCGAGGACGCCGAGGACGACGAGCCCGACGAGCAGCAGGGTCCAGCGGGCGCGGCGGGTCAGGTCGCGGCGGAACAGGCCGAGGACGAGGGCGCCGCCGGCGACCACGTTGACCGTGCCGGTGAGCAGGGCGCCGGTCAACTGGCCGAGGAAGGGCAGGAGAAGAAAGGGGAAGGCGAGTCCGCCGACCAGCGCGCCGACGTAGTCCGCCGCGAACAGGTCGGCCACCGCCCCGCCCGCGTCCTGGCGGCGGATGCGCTGGATCAGCTCCATCAGCAGGGGGACTTCGGCGCCGACGAGCAGGCCGATGGCGAGGGAGAAGGCGACCAGGAGACAGCGCGGGCCACCGGCCCACACCCCGCCCCAGCCGCCGGTCCAGGCGAAGACGGCGTACAGCGCCATCGCGCTGCAGCCGCCGACCAGCGCGAGGGCGGTCTCGATCGCGCCGAAGCCGACGGCCGCGTGCCAGCGCAGCCGCTTGGCGGCGAGGGAGCCGATGCCCATGGCGAAGACCATCACGGACAGCACGACGGAGGCCTGGGTGACCGAGTCGCCGATCAAGTACGAGGCGAACGCGACGAGTTCGAGTTCGTACACGAGTCCACAGGCCGCGCAGACGAAGACGCACACGAGGACCAGGAACCGCCCGGTGCCGGGCCGGACCGGCAGCCGTGCGGGGCCTGTCCAGGGCGGGGCACCCGGGGGAGCGGGGGCGTGCGGATCGATCACGCTGCGACGTTACGTCACATGCTCGGTACGCTTCGTCACCCACACGTGTGGAACTCGGGGCAGTTGACGCCCTGCGGGTTTATGTCTCCCCAGGGCCTGTCGTCACATTCCCGTCGTCGCCCGACGGGTGGCCCCGCGGCGTCCGGTGCGTGCTCCGGGGTGCGGCGAGTGGGGGTACCCCCGCTGGGGGAGCGTGCCGGGCGTCGCGGGGCAGAAGGGAAGGTGAGGACAGGTCCTAGCCTGGTCGGGCAACCGACACCCGCGCCCCGACCCGTGTCCGCGTGGCCACCAGCTGCCCGTCCTGCGGGTAGGCGTGCCAGGTGCGCCAGTGCACCTGGCCCTCGTGCCGCTGGGCGAGCATCGCGGTGAAGGCGTACGGGCTGCCCGGGAAGACACCGGCCAGACCGTGGGGGTGGTCCGAGACGAGGGCCAGCAGCTCCTGGGCGCGGCCTGCGAACGAGCCCGGTGTGAGCACCTCGACGCGCGCCGCGAACTCGTACTCCCAGTCGCCGACGCGCTTGGCGACACCCAGCGGCAGCGGCGTGCTGGACCCGGGGATGCACGCGACCGTCTCCGAACAGCTGCCCCGCTTCTCGTCCAGCAGTACCTGGTGGGATGCACCGAGCAGTCTCAACTGCAGCTTTGCTCCGGTCAGTTCCAGATCGAGGATGGCCAGGGCGGGGAGCGGCTCGCGTCCGAGTGCCCAGGCGAGGTCGGCAGCGCGCGTATCGGTGTAGGAGGTGTTCAGGGTCGTGAGCATGGATCGGCTCCGCTAACACGCAAAAGATGGGGGGAGATCGGCCATGTCAGCCCGGTCATCCCAGCCGGCCCGGCCGGGGAGGGGAGTCTGAGGGACGTCCGAGGGGCTGCGTTGGTGATTTAGAGGGAATCATGAAGAGTGGCTCCGCCACAGCGTTTTTACCCAACTTCGTGGGGTTTCCATCCCTCAGGGGGCTCCACAGTTCAACTGTTCAACTACGGCGTGCGCGGGGCGTGCGGACGAAACGGTCGGGCGCCCACCGGAATACCCTCGTCCGGCGGGCGCCCAGGAGCGGGAAGCTCAGCTGCCCCGTGTCAGCTGCCTCCGCCGCCGCATCCACCCCCGCCACCGCACGAGGAACCCCCGCCGCACGAGGAACCCCCGCCGCACGAGGAGTGGCCACCCCCGCAGGAGTGGTGACCGCCCGAGTGGTGGCCGGACGACGAGCCGCCGTCTCCCCCGGCCCACCAGCTGCTCCCGCCACCCGAGGCCGAGGACGACGAGCCGCCCCCTCGCCCTTTGCCGACCACGGCCGCGACGATCGCCACGAAGAGGATCACGACCACCACGACGATGAAGACGGTGCCCATGGCGTCACCTTCTTTCTTCCCCCGAAGCGGCCCCCGTGGACGCCTCGACTGTTGCCGCCTCTTGTGCGGTGAACGGGGGATGCCCCGCCGTTTCGGCCGTCAAAGCAGAGTTGAGGAACTTCAGAGGGTTCCCTCGGGGAAATGGCCCCTGACCTGCACAGAAGGGCAGGTCGGGGGCCGTCCGCACCTTACCGGGCCGTCATCGGTGCCCGAACGTGCCCGACCGAGAGGCGACCGCCGGGGTACAGCGGCGAGCGCCCCGGGAACGCGCAGGTCACCGTCTCCCTGGCTCAGCCCCCCCCATCCGCATACGCGCTCTGTGGTCACACGGTCAGGGGGACCGGGTGGATCTCGTCGGCCAGGTGACCAGCGCGTTCGTGGATGCGCTGGACCGCTTCGGCCGTGGGGGCCTCGGAGAGGCAGTAGACCGTGCCGGACTCCGGATCCGCCCAGGCCTTCTCGAAGTGGACGCCTTCTTCCTCCTCGATGGCGAGGTCGGCCCTGTGTGCCTGCATCAGCTGGTCGGCCGTGATGCCCTTCATCCCGTGGTGGACATCCATGAACTGGGGCATGGCGTCGCGCCTCCTTCCGGCTGTCGCGTCCCGGCGCATGGCCGAGTCGCCTGCCAACTCCGTCATGTCCATCGTGTGCCTGTACGGCCGCGACAGCGACCGTGCAGCCCGGCCCAGCAGCGGAGCTCCACCGACGCCGAGCCGCCGACGACGGCACTTCGGGTACCGGCGCAGGTGCTCATCCGAAAAGGTGAGTTGAGGAACCCCGGATCCTGGGCGGAGGATGACCGGCATGACCTCCACCGCGCGCCCGCACCTCAACCGCCGTCTCGCCGCGTTCGGGACGACGATCTTCGCCGAGATGTCCGCCCTCGCCGTGTCGACGGGTTCGATCAACCTGGGCCAGGGGTTCCCGGACACGGACGGCCCCGAGGAGGTACGGGAGGCCGCCGTACGCGCGCTGCGCGACGGGCGCGGCAACCAGTACCCGCCGGGCCCGGGCATCCCCGAGCTGCGCACCGCGATCGCCGCGCACCAGCTGCGCCGCTACGGACTGTCGTACGACCCCGACACCGAGGTGCTGGTCACGGCGGGCGCGACGGAGGCGATCGCGGCCTCGCTGCTGGCGCTGCTGGAGCCGGGCGACGAGGTCGTGGCCCTTGAGCCGTACTACGACTCCTACGCGGCGTGCATCGCGATGGCGGGTGGCAAGCGCGTGCCGGTGACGCTGCGCCCGTACTCCGAAGGAGGGGCTCGCTTCCGGCTGGACCTGGACGAGCTGCGTGCGGCGGTCACCGACCGCACCCGGCTGCTGCTGATCAACACCCCGCACAACCCCACCGGTACGGTCCTCACGCGCGCGGAGCTGGCCGCGATCGCCGAGCTGGCGGTGGAGCGGGATCTGCTGGTGGTGACGGACGAGGTCTACGAGCACCTGGTCTTCGACGACGCCGAGCACCTGCCGCTGGCCACGTTCCCGGGGATGCGGGAGCGGACGGTGACGATCGGCTCGGCCGGGAAGACCTTCTCCTTCACCGGCTGGAAGGTCGGCTGGGTGACGGCGGCGCCGGAGCTGGTGACCGCGGTCCGCGCGGTGAAGCAGTTCCTGACGTACGTCTCCTCGGGCCCCTTCCAGTACGCCGTGGCGGAGGCCCTGGCGCTGCCCGACTCCTACTTCGACGGTTTCCGCCGGGACATGCGCACGCGCCGGGACATCCTCGCCGAGGGGCTGGCCGAGGCCGGCTTCGAGGTCTTCGGGACAGCCGGCACCTACTTCATCACCACCGACATCCGCCCGCTCGGCGAGAAGGACGGCTTCGCGTTCTGCCGTGCGCTGCCGGAGCGGGCGGGCGTGGTGGCCGTTCCCAACGCGGTCTTCTACGACGACCGCGAGGCGGGAGCGCCGTTCGTGCGGTTCGCCTTCTGCAAGCGGGAGGAGGTCCTGCGGGAGGCGGCGGAGCGGTTGCGGCACATGTGAGCTGGTCCGGGGGCGTGGCCCCCGGACCCGGCCGGGCTCGCCTACTCCCCGTCTTCCTCGGGCTGCTCCGAGTCGTCGACGTCCTCTTCCAGTCCGAGCTGCTCGACCAGCCACTTGTCGAACTCGATCGCGGCCCGCACCCAGCTGACCGTGGAGGAGACGAAGTGGTTGAGGTCGACGCCGGTGCCGATCAGCATCTGGGCCTCACCGATGAGGCGGACGGTGCCGTCGTCATGGGTGTGGGTGTACACCTTGGGCCACAGCGTGCGGCGGTTCCAGTCGTCGATGGACTCCAGCAGCTGGATCTTCTCGTCGATCTTGTGCGGACGGTCGTAGAAGGTCCGCACCGAGAAGACGGCCTGCTCGGCCTCCCCGCGGAACATGAAGTAGGTGCGGAACTGCTCCCACGGCGCGGCGAGGTCACCCTCCTCGTCGACGACGTACTTCAGCTCCATCTGGTCGAGGAGCTGCTTCACGAGGTCCTGATCCGGGACGACGGGGCCCGCCGGCCCTTGGGGCTGCGGTTCGGGCTGGCCCCCGAAGTTCGGAATCGAGGACGGGTCGATGGTCACCGTGTATTTCCCTTCATGCGGATTCCGCCATCCTCCCCCAGAAGGGGCGGGGGATGGCAACCCCGCACCGCCTGTCAGCCGTGGGCTGAAGAAACGGCGCCGGGACTACGGAAGAACGTGGTGTGCGCCCACGGTGAGCGACGATGCGGGCATGCGCACCACACGGCCGGGGCGGTGGCTGCGGGCCCGGGCCGGAGCGTACTCGATCACAGCGTCTTTCCGGTCGCCGGACCCACGATCAGACCCTCGCCGAAGCGGTCCACGCGGACCGTGTCGCCGTCCTTGATCTCGCCGGAGAGGATCTCCTTGGCGAGGCGGTCGCCGATCGCGGTCTGCACGAGGCGGCGCAGCGGGCGGGCGCCGTAGGCCGGGTCCAGGCCCTCCTCGGCGAGCCACGCCAGCGCCTGAGGGGTGACGTCCAGGGCGAGGCGCCGCTCGGCCAGCCGCCTGCCCAGACGCTCGATCTGCAGCTGGGCGATCCGCTCCAGCTCGGCCTTGTTCAGTGCCGTGAAGACCACCAGATCGTCGAGCCGGTTGAGGAACTCCGGCTTGAAGGAGGTCCGTACGACCTCCAGGACCTGCTCCCTCTTCTCCGTCTCACCGGTCGTCGGGTCGACCAGGAACTGGCTGCCCAGGTTGGAGGTGAGCACCAGGATGGTGTTGCGGAAGTCGACCGTACGGCCCTGACCGTCCGTCAGGCGGCCGTCGTCCAGCACCTGCAGAAGGATGTCGAAGACCTCGGGGTGCGCCTTCTCCACCTCGTCGAGCAGGACGACGCTGTACGGGCGCCGCCGCACCGCCTCGGTGAGCTGGCCGCCCTCCTCGTAGCCGACGTAGCCGGGGGGCGCGCCGACCAGCCGGGCCACGCTGTGCTTCTCGCTGTACTCCGACATGTCGATGCGGACCATGGCCCGCTCGTCGTCGAAGAGGAAGTCCGCGAGTGCCTTGGCGAGTTCCGTCTTGCCGACACCGGTCGGGCCGAGGAAGAGGAAGGAACCGGTCGGCCGGTCGGGGTCGGCGATACCTGCCCGCGAGCGCCGCACCGCGTCCGACACGGCCTGGACCGCCTCGCTCTGGCCGATGAGCCGACGGCCCAGCTCCTCCTCCATGCGCAGCAGCTTCTGCGTCTCGCCCTCCATCAGGCGGCCGGCCGGGATGCCGGTCCAGGCGGCGACGACGTCGGCGATGTCGTCGGAGCCGACCTCCTCCTTGACCATGGTGTCCCGGGCGGCCTCCTCCTCGGCCTCGGACGCGGCCTCCAGCTCCTTCTCCAGCTGCGGCATCTCGCCGTACAGCAGCTTGGCCGCGGTGTCGAAGTCGCCGTCGCGCTGGGCGCGTTCGGCCTGGCCGCGCAGCTCGTCCAGCTTCTCCTTCAGCTCGCCGACCCGATTGAGGGACTGCTTCTCCTTCTCCCAGCGGGCGGTCAGACCGCGCAGCTCCTCCTCCTTGTCGGCGAGGTCGCGGCGCAGTTTCTCCAGGCGTTCGCGGGAGGCCGGGTCGGTCTCCTTGGCGATCGCCAGCTCCTCCATCTTCAACCGGTCGACGGCGCGCTGGAGTTCGTCGATCTCGACGGGGGACGAGTCGATCTCCATGCGCAGGCGGGAGGCCGCCTCGTCGACGAGGTCGATGGCCTTGTCCGGCAGGAAGCGGGAGGTGATGTACCGGTCGGACAGGGTGGCGGCGGCGACCAGCGCGCTGTCCGCGATCTGCACCTTGTGGTGCGCCTCGTAGCGGCCCTTGAGTCCGCGCAGGATCGCGATCGTGTCCTCGACCGTGGGCTCCGCCACCAGCACCTGCTGGAAGCGGCGCTCCAGTGCGGCGTCCTTCTCGATCCGCTCCCGGTACTCGTCCAGCGTGGTGGCGCCGACCATGCGCAGCTCACCGCGGGCCAGCATCGGCTTGAGCATGTTGCCCGCGTCCATGGCGGAGTCCCCGCCGGCACCGGCGCCCACGACGGTGTGCAGCTCGTCGATGAAGGTGATGATCTGCCCGTCGGAGCCCTTGATCTCGGCGAGCACGGCCTTCAGCCGCTCCTCGAACTCACCGCGGTACTTGGCACCGGCCACCATCGCACCGAGGTCGAGGGAGACCAGCCGCTTGTCCTTCAGCGACTCCGGCACGTCCCCCTTCACGATCCGCTGGGCGAGCCCCTCGACCACGGCGGTCTTGCCGACGCCGGGCTCACCGATGAGGACGGGGTTGTTCTTGGTACGACGGCTCAGCACCTGTACGACCCGCCGGATCTCCTGGTCCCGTCCGATGACCGGGTCCAGCCGGCCCTCCCGGGCGGCGGCGGTGAAGTCGGTGCCGAACTTCTCCAGGGCCTTGTACTGACCCTCGGGGTCGGCGGTGGTCACGCGACGTCCTCCCCTGGCCTTGCCGAAGGCCTCCTCGAGCTTCTTGGCGTCCGCGCCCTGCCGCTGGAGCACCTCGCCGGCCGCACCGCCCTTCGCGGCGATGCCGATCAGCAGGTGCTCGGTGGACAGGTACTCGTCACCGAGTGCCTTCGCCCGCTCGGTGGCGTCGGCGATGACGGCGAGCAGCTCGCGGTTCGGCTGCGGGGGCGCGACGGTGGAGCCGGTCACGCTGGGCAGCGAGGCGAGCACCCGCTCCGCGCCGGAGCGTACCGCGACCTGGTCGGCCTCGACGGCGGCCAGCAGGTCGGTGATGTTCTCGTTCTCCTGCCCCGCGAGCAGCGCGAGGAGCAGGTGAGCAGGCGTGAGGTCCGGGTGCCCCTCGGTCACGGCCCGGTTGCCGGCCGCGTTGATCGCGTCCCGGCTCCTGTTGGTCAGCTCGGCGTCCACGTTCGCGTTCTCCTCCAGGCGTCGGCTCGTCGGCCACAGCTCCCACTGCTGACTTGACCAGCGTACACAAAGTTGAGTCCGTTCCGCTCAAGGTAGGAGTACGGGTTGCAGGATCCTGCAGCTAGGTTCGGGCCATGCCCACGCATTCCCAGGACCCCGCCGCCCCCGACGAGCCGTACCTCGCCTTCTGGCGGGAACGGCACCTGTGCACGCTGACCACGCTGCGGCCCGACGGCAGCCCGCACGTGGTGCCGGTCGGGGTGACGTACGACCCCGAGGCACGGCTGGCCAGGGTGATCACGAACCGGACGAGCGCGAAGGTGGCCCACGTCCTGGCGGCCGGACCCGAGGGCGCGCGGGTCGCGGTGTGCCAGGTGGACGGCCGGCGCTGGGCCACGCTGGAGGGCCGGGCGCGGGTGCGCACCGAGCCGGAGCGGGTGGCGGAGGCGGAGCGGCGGTACGCCGAGCGGTACCACCGGGAGCCCCGGGAGAACCCCTCCCGGGTGGTGATCGAGATCGAGCTGGAGCGGGCGCTCGGCCATGGCTAGAACGGGGCGGTCACCCGGTTGGTTTTCGGCCACCGTGAAAGCGCTCGCACGTCCCGAAATGTCGGCACAAACTGCAGCGGCGTCACCGTGTTCAGGTCACGGTGACGCCGCTGCGGGGGGAAGCACCTGAGCGATCTTTTACGACGGGGGAATCGCGTCAGGCACTGCGGGGGGTGGCCGAAATGGTCCTCAAGTCCGCGATCTCCGGTTCTGCCAGCCGGTGGTCACGTTGGTCCAGGTTCACAAAGATCATGCCGTACCGGACGGCGCACCGTACCGGCTGCGGCGCCCCGCGGGGCTTGCGCAGGCACCGGTAGGCCCTGACGTCCTCGTCGTCGTCCCGGGTGACGACGACCGGCTCGCCGAACACCGTCACCATCAACGAGTCACCACTGTGGGGGATGGCGGTGACCAGGTCGATGAAGTGCCAGCCCGAGCGGTAGGCGGTGGCCATTTCGCGTCGGAAGGAGCGGTCGTCTGGTGGAGTAGTCATAGTCAGTCAGTCCCAGACACTGTCGTCCATGCTGACCGGAGTCTCGACGCCGACAGCCACCGTCCCCGTGGTCCGAGTACCACTCGTCTTGTGGCCGTCACCCTGCGCACCGGAGAGGCCGGCCAGCGTTCCGAAGGCCACAACGGCGGAGAAGGCGGCGACAAGCACCGAGCGAAGCATTCTCTTACGCATAGTCGGCTTCGTCCTCACTTGAAGGTCCCCTCTTCCCCCGTCGTGTAAGACGATGGCTCATTCGGGCACGTCATGACCACACGATCGGTGCATCATGTTCCTGCACGTTCAGGACCCTGGGGGGTGGAGATTTGGCAACAAATGGGACTAAGGCGGCACATCCCCACGCGATGACCGAGCTATGTGACGAAGGCAACCGTCTCTATGCGACGGCACTGCGCACCGGTCGCATCGCACGGTCCGACGCCGAGGCCGCTCCTTGCCTGATGGAGTTCGCCCTTCTCCACCCCGATCCGGACGACGCCAACTGGCTGCGCCCCGTCCCGCCCGCGGTGGCCCTCGCCCAGCGGCTCCACCCCCTGGAGCGGGAGATCAGCGACCGGCGCCGGATGTCCGTGGCTCTGGCCGACGCCTTCGAGCCGTTCATGGCACTCAGTGCCCAGGAGAGCGCGCCGACCCACTCGATCACCGTCCTGGAGGGGCTCGACCGGATCAACGCGGCACTGGACCTGGCCACCTCCCAGTGCCGGACGGAGATGCTCACGGTGCAGCCGAGCGGCCGGCGCCGCCCCGAACACCGGCTCATCGAGGGCCTCGAACGGGACAAGCCGCTGATCGAGCGCGGGGTGCGGATCCGGACCCTGTACCAGCACACCGCCCGGTACAGCCCCGACCGGCTTGCCTACGTGGACCAGTTCACCAACGGCAAGGTGGAGTACCGCACCATCGACGAACTCGTGGAGCGGCTCATCGTCTGCGACGAGGCCGTGGCGTTCATCCCCATCCGGGACGACCGTCAGGTGGCTCTGGAGCTCCGCCACCCCGGCCTGGTCAGCTATCTGATCAAGGTGTTCGAGTTCATGTGGGACCGCGCGGTACCGCTGAGTGCCGGCGCTCCCTACGAAACGGCCCCCGACGGCATCACCGACATCCAGCACTCCATCGCCAAGCTCCTGGTCGAGGGGCACGTCGACGAGGCCATCGCCCGCCGCCTCGGCATGAACGTCCGCACCTGCCGGGCCCACATCGCCAAGCTCGCGCAGGCGCTGGGCAGCGGCAGCCGGGCTCAACTCGGATTTCTCATAGCCCAGTCCGGAATCCTGAAGCAGGAGCCCTGAGCCGCAGGGGGAGAGCCACCCGTGACCGCAAGAGCGCACCACCACGGACCGGAGGAGCTGTGCGAGGCGGGTCTGGAGCTCTACTCGCGCGCGCTGCGTGAGGGCCACGTCCCGGCCCGCGACGCCGCCGCGCTGCCCTGTCTCGCCGACGCGGGACTCCTGCGGCCGGACGTCGAGAACGCCGACCGTCTGCGCCCGGTGGCACCCTCCGTCGCCCTGCCCCGGCTGCTGCGCGGCTCCCGGGCCCGGATCGCCGACGAGTACCGGCGCGAGGAGCGGCTGGTGGAACGTCTGGAGCCGCTGCTGCGGACGGGCGGACCGCCGGCCGCCGGCACCGGAGCCGGCGCCGACACCCCGATGCTGCGCCTGCACAGCGGCACCCAGCGGATCAACCAGGCCATCACCGAGGCCATGGAGGAGGCGCACCGGGAGGTTCTGGCCGTCCAGTCGCACACCGGTCTCGTCGGCCCGCGCGGCGAGACCGCCCACGATGTCGCCTACGACCGCGACCAGAGACTGCTCGACCGGGGCGGCCGCATCCGCACGCTCTTCCAGCACACCGTGGTCCATCTGCCGACCGTCCACGCGTACAGCGAACGCCTCGTGGGCGACACCGAGGCCCGCTGCCTGGACGAGCTGACCGACCGGCTCCTCGTCATGGACCGCACGGTGGCCTTCATCCCGGCCGACGACGACGGCAGGCTCGCCCTGGAGGTCCGCCACCCGGCGCTGGTCACGTACTTCGCGACCACCTTCGAGCGGCTGTGGCGGCTGGCGACGCCGATGTACCCGCAGCCGGTACGGCGCCCCACCCTGAACGGCGTCACGCCCCGGCAACGGGCCATCGCCCGGCTGCTGGTCGAAGGGCACACCGACGCCGTGATCGCGGACCGCCTCGGCATGAACGTGCGCACCGCCCGCGACCACATCGCCAAGCTCGCCGCCACCCTCGGCAGCGGGAGCAGGGTCCAACTCGGCTTCCTGATAGCGCGGTCGGGGATACTCGAGCTGGAGGAGACGACCCGGTGAACCACCGCGAGCACGGGATCGAGGACCTGTGCGCGACGGGCGCCGAGCGGTACGAGCAGGCGCTGCGGGAGGGCCGTATCAGCGCGGCGGACGCGGCGGACGCCCCGTGCCTGACCGACCTCGGGCTGCTGCACCCGGCCGTCGACGACCTCGGCCGGCTCGAACCCGTCGCGCCCGCCGCCCTGCTGAGCCACCTGCTGCGCGGCTCCCGCGCCCGCATCGCCGAGGAACGCCGCCGCGAGGACCGGCTGGTGGAGCTGTTCGAGCCGCTGATGCGCGTCGAGACCGGGCACCGTACGCACACGGACACCCCCACCCTGCGCGTCCTGAGCGGCACGGAACGCATCAACGGGGCCATCGGCGACGCCATGGGCCAGGCGGCCCGCGAGCTGCTCTGCATCCAGCCGAACGTCCAGTACGGCACCGAGCGCGGCCGGAAGGCACAGGTGGTGGCCATGGACCGCGACCAGGCGCTGCTGGACCGGGGCGGCCGTATCCGCACCCTCTACCAGCACACCCAGCGCCATCTGCCGCTCGTCCACGCCCGGTACGAGGAGCTGCGCGGGGAGGCGCAGGCGCGCACCCTGGACGAGCTGCCGGGCCGGCTCATCGTGATCGACCACACGGTCGCCTTCATCCCGGCCGACGAGGACGGCCGGCTCGCCCTGGAGGTACGGCACCCGGCCCTGCTCCGGTTCTTCGTGACGGCCTTCGACCGGCTGTGGCGGCTGGCCACCCCGATGTACCCCGAAGCCGTCCAGCGCCCTTCCCTCCACGGCATCACCCCGCGCCAGCGCGCCATCGCCGCCCTCCTCGTGGAGGGCCACACCGACACCGCCGTCGCCGACCGGCTCGGCATGAACGTCCGCACCGCCCGCGTCCACATCGCCAGACTCACCGCCACCCTCGGCAGCGAGAGCCGCGCCCAGCTCGGCTACCTCATCGCACGCTCGGGGATTCTTGATCAGGAACCCTGAGCGCGGCCGGCGGGCCGGCCTGCGGGAGCCCGTCCAGGCCCACCTGGGCGATGCGCACGCCCAGTTGGGTACGACTCGCCGCACCGAGGGTGTCCGACAGGCGGGCGATGTGGGCCCGGCAGGTACGGACGCTGATGCCGAGCCGCTCGGCGATCACCGCGTCCTGGTGGCCCTCCGCGAGCAGCGCGGCGATGGACCGCTCGCGGTGCGAGATGCCCTCGATGCCGGTGTCGGGCAGCGGGGCGGTCAGCGGCAGGGCGAGCCGCCACAGCCGCTCGAAGACCGTCACCAGATACTCGACCAGGGCCGGGTGGCGCAGCTCAAGGGCCATCGTGCGGTCGGTGTTGGCGGGGATGAAGGCGACCGTGCGGTCGAAGAGGATCAGCCGGTCGATGACCTCGTCCAGGGTGCGGGCCTCGACCGCGTCACCCATCAGCTCCAGGTAGTTGAGCAGCCCCTGCCCGTGCCGGGCCACATGCGTGTACAGGTCGCGCATCCGCACGCCCCGGCCGCGCAGCGCCAGCGCCCGGTGCAGTCCCTCGGTCAGCTCGGCCTCGCGCCGGATGCCGCCCGGCTGCACGGTCAGCACCTCGGTGGTGCACGCCTCGGTGGCCTCGTCCATCGCGGCCTGGATGCGGGAGAGTCCGTCCAGCACGCGGATGGCCGTTCCCTCGCCCGGCACCGACAGCGCCTGCAGCTGCCGGCCCAGACCGGCGTACCACTCGAACGCGGCCACCGCCGAGCCCACCCGCCGCTGGCTCTCCCTGACCTCGTCGTAGACCCCGCGCAGCAGCCGGGTCATGACCTCCTGCGGGGAGGTCGGCACCAGCCAGTCCATGTCGTCGGGATCCGGGTGCAGCAGGGCCAGTTCCAGCAGACAGGGCACCGGCTCCGCGTCCGTGCGCGGCACCCGTCCCCGGCGTACGGCCCGGGAGTACACGCGGTCCCCGGCCCCGCACAGTCGGTCGGCACCGTGTGGATGCTCACCCGTTCCGTGCCCGGCCATCGCCCATTCCACCCCCGGTTTGCTGCCACTTCCGCAGCGCAACTATGCGCGGCCGGGACCGGGTCCGCAACACGGCTCCGTCTGCCGTGGGCGTCGAAAAGCGCGGTTCTGCGGTGGTATCGTCCGGCCTCCGCCCGTCGCATTGCAACAAGCTGATGGTGGTGGCGGGAACACCACCGGGGCATCGTTGATCCCGCTTCCCCCGGGTGCACCAGTACCCGGAAGCGGCCCCGGCCGGGCTCCCCCCGCGCGGCCGGGGCCGCGTGCATCGCGCCCACGGGGGTGGCGCGATGCCGGGAGGGTCGCTCGGGGCACGTGACGCGGCAGCCCGACGGAATCCGCCGGCGATCGCCGCGTTGCGTGCCCCCACCCAGGACACCGGGTCGAGGCGTCCGGCGGCCTGCCCGCCCCTACTTCAGGCCGTTGGCCGCGCAGGCCGTCTTGTACTTGGCGGTGCAGATCTGGCCGACCGTGTAGATCCCGTCGGCGATGACGGTGTCCTTGATCTTGCTCTTGGTCAGCGCGCTCACCTGGACCAGCTTGGACGGGATGTCCTTGTCGGTGGGGCTGTCCACCTTGTCCTGGGTGAGGGCGTCGAACTGGATGTCCTTGCCCTGCACCTTGGTGACGGCCATCTGGGCGGCGGCCTCGGCCTCGTCCGGGTAGGACTTGTAGACGCTCATGTACTGCTCGCCGGTCAGAACCCGCTGCACCGCGTCGAGTTCGGAGTCCTGGCCGGTGATCGGGGGCAGGCTGGTGACGCCGGCCGCTTTGAGGGCCTTGATGACACCGCCCGCCATGCCGTCGTTGGCGGCGTAGACCGCGGCGATGTTGTTCTTGCCGATCTTGCTGATCGCCTCGGTCATTTCGGCCTCGGCGTTCTCCGGCTTCCAGTCCTTGGTGTCGTAGCTCGCCGCGATCGTCACCTTGCCCTTCAGCTCGGAGAGCGCGCCCTGCTTGAACTGCTTGGCGTTCGGGTCGGTGAGCGAGCCGTTCACCATGACGACCTTGTCGGAGGTGTCGGCGCCCGTCCCCAGCGCCTCCAGCACCGAACGGCCCTGCACCTCGCCGACCAGCTCGTTGTCGAAGGAGATGTACGCGTCGATCGGGCCCTCGGCCAGCCGGTCGTAGGCGATGACCGGAATGCCCGCTTCCTTGGCTTTCTTCACCTCACCGGAGATGGCGTGCGCGTCGACCGCGTCGAGCATGATGATGTCGACCTTGTCGTCGATCATCTGCTGCATCTGGTCGGCCTGCCGGGCGGAGTCCGCATCGGCGTTGGCGTACGCGACCTTGCCCTTCTTGTGGGTCAGTTCGACGACCTTGTCCCTGATGATGGGGTAGTCGAACTTGTCGTAGCGGGTGTTCGCCTTCTCCGGCAGCAGCAGCCCGATGGTGACGTCGTCGCCCTTGGTCGGGCTCGCGCTCGCACCGTCGTCCGTCGCGTTCAGCACCCCGCAGCCGGCAAGCGAAAGGGTCATTGTGGACGCGGCCACGGATATGGCGATACGGCGCATTCGAGGGCTCACTTCAGGTGCGTTCCGGACGTGGGTGCTGCATTACGACCCAGGTGTCTGAAAAGCCAACGCGGACCACACACCCGTCGTCAAGCGGAACTACTTAACGAGTGCGCAACAGCACGCTCCGCTGCACCTGTGAAGAAGGAGCGGAATCATCTTCAAGCTCTCTTTACGGACCCTCCATCCAAGGGGAGTTCATGAGACGGCAAAGATCCGCACAACCAATATCGATCTTCGCGAGTCGTGATCACCGGTGGCCGTACAACGCCCCGTCGAAATCGACCAGAGGACCGAATGAACCCAGCCAGACGCACGGTCGCCACGGCCGTCGCACTCTTTGCCGCCGGCACCCTGCTGAGCGCGATCACCGCCCCCGCTTCCGCCGCCACGAGCTGTGCCTCACCGGTGTACACCCGGACGTTCTACGCGAACACCACGTTCTCCGGCACGCCGAAGAAGACCGACTGCGACAGTGCGATCGACCAGAACTGGAAGACCGGCGCTCCTGCCTCCGGCCTCCCGAAGGACAACTTCGGCGTCCGCTGGACCGTCACCCGCGACTTCGGCTCCGGCGGCCCCTTCGCCCTGCCGGTCGCCGTACAGGACGGAATCCGGGTCTACCTGGACGGCGTCCGCAAGGTCGACCTGTGGAAGAACGTCTCGTCCACGGTGAAGAAGACCGCCGACGTCACCGTCCCGTCCGGCAAGCACACCCTGCGCATCGACTACGTCAACTGGACCGGCACCGCCAACGTCTCCTTCACGTACCAGCCGCGCACCTCCGCCGATGTCGACAAGGTCAGGCCCCTCGTCCCGACGGGGACTTCGGTGTCGTACGACACCGCCGCCGGCAGGACCGAGGTCACGTGGGCGAAGAACAAGGAGATGGACCTCGCCGGCTACCGCGTCTACCGGCGGCTGCAGGGCACCGCCTTCGGCGGCAAGCCGCTCGCGACCACCACCTCCGGCGCCTACACCGACACCCCGCCCGCGACCGGGCAGACGTACTACTACGAGGTCCGCGCCCACGACAGGGCGGGCAACGAGTCGGCCGGCACCGCCGACCAGCCCGTGGCCACCCCCGACCGCACGGGTCCGGCGGCGCCCTCGGGGCTCACCGCGCACGGCGACCTGTACGGGATGGTGCTCACCTGGAACGCCCTACCGGACGCGGCCGGTTACGAGCTCTACGAGCGGGACGCGGCCACCGGCGCCTCCACCCTCGTCAAGAAGCTCACGGGTACGTCCTACACGCAGCCCATGGAGCAGACCGCGGCGAAGCACACCTACGTCGTACGGGCCCATGACGCGGCCGGGAACGCGGGGGCCTACTCGGCGCCGGTCACCTCCGACAGCGTCGACCGCACGGCACCGCCGGCGCCCGGCAATCTCCGGGCGGTGCCCTACCGGGGCGGGGTGACGCTGTACTGGGAGGCGCCCTACACCCCCACGGACGACGAGCTGACCAACGGCGCCCACTTCACGCTGTACCGCTCGAAGGGGACCACGCTCGCCGCGGACGCCGCCGAGGTCGCCTGCGAGTACCCCGATCACGGGATCGGCAGCCTCGACGACACCCATCTCACGTTCGAGTGCGAGGACCCCGCCTGGGAGCTCGACACCACGTACACCTACGGCGTCACCGTCACCGACGGCAACGGCAACGTCTCGGAGATGTCCCGGACAGCCACCGTGACCACCGCCGACCGCACCGCGCCACGCCCGCTGACCGGGCTCACCGCGACCCCGCGGGCCGACGGCATGGTGCTGCGCTGGGACCCTCCCGTCGACGACGACGTCGTCTCCTACCGCGCCCTGGCCGGGGTACGGCGGGCGGACGGGACGGTGAACTGGCTCGCGGGACCGATGTGCGTGGACCACGGTGACGACCCGCTCGCCCTGCTGTGCCCCGACGTCCCGGACGGCGAGACCTACGTCTACACCGTGATCGCCGAGGACAAGTGGGACAACGCCCTCTCTCCCAACGATCCGTCCACGGCGGCGGTGACCGCGACCGAGCTGGACATCGCCCCGGGTGAGCCCATCGGCGCCGACAAGGGGCCGTTGTTCCCCTCCGGCGGCTGGCTGGCGACCGAGGACATCACCCCGGCCGAGTGGGACTGCCGCGGCGCCGGCTGCGCCGGCGTCAAGGAGTTCCGGGTGAGCCGCTGGGACCCCGCGACCGGGACCTACCAGCTCCTCGCCACCGTGCCCGCGACGAAGCCGGAGACGGACTACTACTTCTCCTACCTCGACCGGACCCAGCCGCTCGGCTCGGTCTCGTACTACCGGGTCGTCGGTGTCCGCACCGACGGCACCGAGACGGCGGCCACGCACCCCTGGCGGATCCGGCCGGACCTGCTCTGAGCGGGGCCCGGCACGGCGAAGGGGCCGGGAGGACTGATCCTCCCGGCCCCTTCCGCCGCGCACACACGCGATTCAGTCCGACGGCTGCTGCCGCTTCGGCCGCCACACCACCAGCGCGCTGGTCTGCTGCACCTCCTGGTACGGGACCAGGTCACGGCGGTAGGAGGCGTGGACCGCGGCCTCGCGCTGCTGCATCGCGGCCGCCGCACCGTCCAGGGCCGCCTGCAGCTCCGCGACGCGGCTCTGGAGCGCGGCGACCTGGTTCTCCAGTTCGATGATGCGCTTGATGCCCGCCAGGTTGATGCCCTCGTCCTGCGACAGCGCCTGCACCTGGCGGAGCAGTTCGATGTCGCGGGCCGAGTAGCGACGGCCCCGCCCGGCGGTGCGGTCGGGAGAGACCAGGCCCAGGCGGTCGTACTGGCGCAGCGTCTGCGGGTGGAGTCCGGAGAGCTGGGCCGCCACCGAGATGACGTAGACCGGGGTCTCCTCGGTCAGTTCATACGGGTTACGCCGACGGCCTGGTGTGTCCATGGGGCTCTCAATCTCCCTTCGCGGCCTCGAACAGCTCCGCCCGCGGGTCCTCGCCCGCGGTTGCCTCGCGATACGCCTCCAGTGCGTCACGAGCCTTCCCCGACAGGTCCTTGGGGACACTCACCTCGACGGTGACCAGCAGATCGCCGCGAGTGCCGTCCTTGCGGACCGCGCCCTTGCCCCGGGCGCGCATGGTGCGGCCGTTGGGGATGCCGGGCGGAAGCTTCAGGGTGACGGCGGGGCCGCCGAGAGTCGGGACCCGGACCTCGCCGCCGAGGGCCGCCTCGGCGAACGTCACCGGGACGGTGACGGTGAGGTTGTCGCCCTTGCGCCCGAACACCGGGTGCTCGCCGACGTGCACGACCACATACAGGTCGCCCGCCGGTCCGCCCCGCTCGCCGGGCGCGCCCTTGCCGCGCAGCCGGATCCGCTGCCCGTCCGTGACCCCGGCCGGGATCCGGACCTGCATCGTGCGCGACGACTTGGCGCGGCCGCTGCCCTTGCACTCCAGGCAGGGGTGCTCGGCGATGAGGCCGCGGCCCTTGCAGTCGGGGCAGGGGTCGGTCAGCGAGAAGCCGCCGCCCGAGCCCCGGGCGACCTGCCCGGTGCCGACGCAGGTCGGGCACACGCGCGGGGTGCCGTTCTTGTCGCCGGTGCCGGAACAGGCCTTGCAGGGCGCCTGGGAGGACATCCTGAGGGGCACCGTGGCGCCCTCGATGGCCTCCGTGAAGCTCAGCGTGACCTCGGACTCGACGTCCTGGCCGCGCCGGGGCTGGGTGCGGGTGCCCGTGGTGCCACCGCGGTTGAACAGGCCCCCGAAGACGTCACCGATGCCGCCGCCGAAGCCGCCGCCGCTCTGCGCGTTGCCTCCGAAGAGGTCGCCCAGATCGAAGTTGAAGTTGCCGCCGCCCGCGCCCGGCCCCGGGCGGAAGCCGCCGTTGCCGAAGAGGGCGCGGGCCTCGTCGTACTCCTTGCGCTTCTTGGCGTCGCCGAGGATGTCGTTCGCCTCGGAGATCTCTTTGAAGCGCTCCTCGGCCTTGGCGTTGCCCTTGTTGGCGTCCGGATGGAACTCGCGGGCGAGCTTCCGGTACGCCTTCTTGATCTCGGCCTCGGTGGCGTCCTTGGGGACGCCGAGGACCTTGTAGTAGTCCTTCTCGATGAAGTCCTTGGTGCTCATCCCCGACGTCCCTCCTTCCACTCGGTGTTCACGTCAGCCCTCGTCCGGGCCACCGTTCTCCTTGTCGTCGGCCGCGGCCGCCTCGGTGCTCTCCTCGGCGCCCTCGGCCTTGACGGTCTGCGCGCCGGGCTGCGGCTCGGCGACGGCCACCCGCGCGGGGCGGATGGTGCGCTCGCCGATGCGATACCCGGGCTGCAGGATGGCCACGCACGTCGTCTCGGTGACGTCCGGCGCGTAGCTGTGCATCAGGGCCTCGTGGATCGTCGGGTCGAAGGGCTCGCCCTCCTTGCCGAACTGCTGCAGGCCCATCTTGGCCGCGACGGTCTCCAGCGACTCGGCCACCGACTTGAAGCCGCCGACCAGTTCGCTGTGTTCCCGCGCGCGGCCGATGTCGTCGAGCACGGGCAGGAGCTCGGTCAGGAGGTTCGCGATGGCGATCTCCCGGACCGCGACCCGGTCGCGCTCCACTCGGCGGCGGTAGTTCTGGTACTCGGCCTGGAGGCGCTGGAGGTCCAGCGTGCGCTCGTTCAGTGCCGTGCGCACCTGGTCCAGCTGGGCCACCAGGCCCGCTTCTGCTGCTACGTCCCCGGCCGGGGCCGCCCCCTCCTCGGGAGCGGCCTTCGACTCGGCGTCGTCGGGGGTCGCGCCGGAGGGGACGTCGGGCTTCTCCTCAAAGCCCGGGGTCTCCTCCGTCACGCGGCACCGTCCTTGCGCTCGTCGTCCACGATCTCGGCGTCGACCACGTCGTCGTCGGCGGCCTTGGCGTCACCGGCGGCGGCACCCTCGGAGCCGCCCGCGGCCTGCGCGCCCTGGGCGTCGGCGTACATGGCCTGGCCCAGCTTCTGGGAGACGGCCGCGACCTTCTCGGTGGCGGTGCGGATCTCGGCGGTGTCCTCGCCCTTGAGCGCGGCCTTCAGCTCCTCGACGGACGCCTCGACCTCGGTCTTGATCTCGCCCGGGACCTTGTCCTCGTTGTCCTTGAGGAACTTCTCGGTCTGGTAGACGAGCTGCTCGCCCTGGTTGCGGGTCTCGGCGGCCTCGCGGCGGGCGTGGTCCTCCTCCGCGTACTTCTCGGCCTCCTGGCGCATGCGGTCGACCTCGTCCTTCGGCAGCGAGGAGCCGCCGGTGACGGTCATCTTCTGCTCCTTGCCCGTGCCCAGGTCCTTGGCGGTCACGTGCATGATGCCGTTGGCGTCGATGTCGAAGGCGACCTCGATCTGCGGGACGCCACGCGGGGCCGGCGGCAGACCGGTCAGCTCGAACATCCCGAGCTTCTTGTTGTACGCCGCGATCTCGCGCTCGCCCTGGTAGACCTGGATCTGCACGGACGGCTGGTTGTCCTCGGCCGTCGTGAAGATCTCGGACCGCTTGGTCGGGATCGTGGTGTTGCGCTCGATCAGCTTGGTCATGATGCCGCCCTTGGTCTCGATACCGAGGGACAGCGGGGTGACGTCGAGCAGCAGGACGTCCTTGACCTCACCCTTGAGGACACCGGCCTGGAGCGCGGCGCCGATGGCGACGACCTCGTCCGGGTTGACGCCCTTGTTGGCCTCGTTGCCGCCGGTCAGCTCCTTGACGAGCTCGGCGACGGCGGGCATACGGGTGGAGCCGCCGACGAGGACCACGTGGTCGATCTCGCCGAGCGCGATGCCGGCGTCCTTGATGACGTTGTGGAACGGCGTCTTGCAGCGCTCCAGCAGGTCCGCGGTCAGCTGCTGGAACTGAGCGCGCGTCAGCTTCTCGTCCAGGTGCAGCGGGCCCTCGGCGGACGCCGTGATGTAGGGCAGGTTGATCGAGGTCTCGCTGGACGAGGACAGCTCGATCTTGGCCTTCTCGGCGGCCTCACGGAGGCGCTGCAGGGCCATCTTGTCCTTGGACAGGTCCACGCCGTGGCCGGACTGGAACTGCTTGACCAGGTAGTCGACGACGCGCTGGTCCCAGTCGTCACCACCGAGGTGGTTGTCGCCGTTGGTGGCCTTCACCTCGACGACGCCGTCGCCGATCTCCAGGAGGGACACGTCGAAGGTGCCGCCACCGAGGTCGAAGACGAGGATCGTCTGGTCGTCCTTGTCGAGGCCGTAGGCGAGCGCCGCCGCGGTGGGCTCGTTGACGATGCGAAGGACGTTGAGACCGGCGATCTCGCCGGCTTCCTTCGTCGCCTGGCGCTCGGAGTCGTTGAAGTACGCCGGGACGGTGATGACCGCGTCCGTGACCTTCTCGCCCAGGTAGGACTCGGCGTCGCGCTTCAACTTCTGCAGGATGAAGGCGCTCATCTGCTGCGGGTTGAACTGCTTCCCGTCGAGCTCGATCTTCCAGTCCGTGCCCATGTGACGCTTGACGGACCGGATCGTCCGGTCCACGTTCGTGACCGCCTGACGCTTGGCGACCTCGCCGACGAGCACCTCGCCGTTCTTGGCGAAGGCGACGACGGACGGCGTGGTCCTGGCGCCCTCGGCGTTGGTGATGACGGTGGGCTCGCCGCCCTCCAGAACGCTGACGACGGAGTTAGTCGTGCCCAGGTCGATGCCGACCGCACGTGCCATGGTTGATTCCTCCAGCTGACTTGAGTGGAACAGGCTCAAGTGTGCACGAGGAGATTCTCTGGGTCAACAGACCTGAGTGCAGCCGACTCAACTCTTATCCGTTCCTTACACGCAATTGGCCTGTGACCTGTGTGGATGTATCCCCTCTAGACGACTGGACAGGGATACGAAGGAGTACAAGCACAGCCAACACCACCCCGCCGGCCACCCACAGCACGGCCCCCTCACCGGTCCATCCCGTGTGCACGAGCACCCCCACGAGCACCGCGGAGAAGGACCCGGCACCCAGCAGCACGACGACCCCCGGCGGGGTGGGGCCGAGCCGCCGCAGCCGGTGCGCGAGATGGTCCGGGCCCCGCCTCAGCAACGGCCGGCGGGCGAGCCCGCGCGCGAGGACCACGAGCAGGAAGTCGGCGACGGCGACGGCACCGAGGCAGAACAGCACGCCCGCACTCGGCCCGAGCCCGTACCCCGCGCGCGTGAAGACGGCGGCCGAGGAGAGCAGGAATCCGGTGAACAGGGATCCGCAGGCGCCCAGCCCGACCCGCGCGGGGTGCCAGTTGTGCATCAGGAAGCCGGTGAGGGCGGCCGCGAACACGCTCAGCAGTACGGCGAGCCCGTCCATCACCTCGGCCGCGGCGCAGGCCCCCGCACCGAAGGCGGTGACCACCCCGACCGTTCCCGCCAGCCCGTCGGCGTGGTCGAGCCCCTTGAAGGCGAGGGAGGCGAAGACGATCCAGCCCACGGCCAGGATCCCGCCCCAGACACCGGTCTCGTCGTACGGCACCACCCAGATCGCCGCCACCGCCGTACCGGCGACCAGCACCCGCGGCCGCAGCCGCCACACGTCGGCGACGAGCCCCAGCAGAGCGACCGCGGCGCCGGCGACGAGCAGATCTCCCACCCCCTCGCCGAGCGGGGCCACCTTCGTCCACTCCCCCGCCCATGCGACCAGACAGGTGACAGCCACGACGGCGGCTCCCCCGAGCACCGGCAGAGGCCGCTGCCGCCGCCGGTCGACGATCCCCGCACGCAGGGCGGGCACCCGGAGCAGCGCCGCGAGCACGGCGGTGAGCAGAAGGGCGGCGGAGGCTGCGGCGATCCCGTATAGCACGGCTCTAAGTTAGGCGCGAATGTAGCAATTCGGTACGAATAACACGATCAGATTGCCTGCCGGCTCAGGCTCCCCTCAGCGACCCAGATCACTCCATGCCTGGCTACAGTGCGAGTAAGGATGCGGGTAGTCTCGAACGGACTGCATAAGTTACCGCTTAGTAATTTCCCTCGCAGGCCCGAGGAGCCCCGAAATGCAACTCGCCGCGATCATCGTGTCGCTGGTTCTGATCGTGGTCGGCGTGGCCCTGTTCGCCCGCGCCGTCCTGCAGATCTACACCTTCATGCGGCTCGGCCAGAACGTGCCCGCGGGCACCCGCACCGACGAGCCCGTCCAGCGCACCCTCACGGTGGCCCGGGAGTTCCTCGGCCACACCCGGATGAACCGCTGGGGCATCGTCGGTGTCGCGCACTGGTTCGTGGCGGTGGGCTTCTTCTCGCTGCTGCTGACGATCGTCAACGCCATCGGCCAGCTGTTCCAGGCCGACTGGATCCTGCCGATCATCGGCGAGTGGGCGCCGTACAACGTCTTCGTCGAATTCATCGGCACGATGACGGTGCTCGGCATCGCCGTGCTGATCGTGATCCGCCAGCTGAGCAAGCCGGGCAAGCCGGGCCGCAAGTCCCGCTTCGCCGGCTCCAACTTCGGCCAGGCGTACTTCGTCGAGGCCGTCATCCTCATCGTCGGCGTCTGCATCTTCATGCTGCACGCGCTGGAGGGCGCCCAACACCACGTGGACGGCTACGAGGCCTCGTTCTTCATCTCGTACCCCGTGGTGTCGTGGCTGGAGGGCATGGACGTCTCCACGCTCCAGAACCTCACCTACTTCTTCGCGGGCCTGAAGATCGCGACCTCCTTCATCTGGATGATCACGGTCGCCCTGAAGACCGACATGGGTGTCGCCTGGCACCGCTTCCTGGCCTTCCCGAACATCTGGTTCAAGCGGAACGCCAAGGGCGAGACCGCGCTCGGCGCCCTGCTGCCGATGACCTCCGGCGGCGAGCCGATCGACTTCACCGACCCCGGTGACGACGACGTCTTCGGCGTCTCCCAGGTCGAGCAGTTCTCCTGGAAGGGCCTGCTGGACTTCTCCACCTGCACCGAGTGCGGCCGCTGCCAGTCGCAGTGCCCCGCCTGGAACACCGGCAAGCCGCTCTCCCCGAAGCTGCTGATCATGTCGCTGCGGGACCACGCGCACGCCAAGGCGCCGTACCTGCTGGCCGGCGGCGGCAAGACCATGGAGGGCGAGGAGAAGGCGAGCGAGGAGCAGCTGAAGGACGTTCCCGCGGCCGCCCTCGCCGAGGCCGAGCGCCCGCTGATCGGCACCGCCGAGGAGAACGGCGTCATCGACCCGGACGTCCTGTGGTCCTGCACCACCTGCGGCGCCTGTGTCGAGCAGTGCCCGGTGGACATCGAGCACGTCGACCACATCGTCGACATGCGCCGCTACCAGGTGATGATCGAGTCCGCGTTCCCGTCCGAGGCGGGCACGATGCTCAAGAACCTGGAGAAGAAGGGCAACCCCTGGGGTCTGGCCAAGAAGCAGCGCCTGGAGTGGACCAAGGAGGTCGACTTCGAGATCCCGGTCGTCGGCAAGGACATCGAGGACCTCACCGAGGTCGAGTACCTGTACTGGGTCGGCTGCGCGGGCGCGCTGGAAGACCGCGCCAAGAAGACGACGAAGGCCTTCGCCGAACTCCTCCACATCGCGGGCGTGAAGTTCGCGATCATGGGCGGCGACGAGAAGTGCACCGGTGACTCCGCCCGCCGCCTCGGCAACGAGCCCCTGTTCCAGGAGCTCGGCATGGAGAACGTCATGGCCCTGAACACGGCGTTCGGCGAGGAGCTGGACGACGACGGCAAGGCCACGGCGGAGTCGAGGAAGCCGAAGTCGGCGAAGAAGATCGTCGCCACCTGCCCGCACTGCCTCAACACGCTCGGCAACGAGTACCCGCAGCTCGGCGGCGACTACGAGGTCATCCACCACACCCAGCTGCTGCAGCACCTGGTGGACGAGGGCAAGCTGATCCCGGTCACCCCGGTCGAGGGCATCATCACCTACCACGACCCGTGCTACCTGGGCCGCCACAACAAGATCTACACGCCCCCGCGCGAGATCATCGGCAAGGTCCCGGGCCTGCGCAACGAGGAGATGCACCGCCACAAGGAGCGCGGCTTCTGCTGTGGCGCCGGCGGCGCCCGGATGTGGATGGAGGAGCGGATCGGCAAGCGCATCAACAACGAGCGCGTCGACGAGGCCCTCTCCCTCAACCCGGACATCGTCTCGACCGCCTGCCCGTTCTGCCTCGTGATGCTGACCGACTCGGTCAACGGCAAGAAGAACGAGGGCACGGCCAAGGAGTCCATCCAGGTCGTGGACGTGGCCCAGCTGCTCCTCGACTCCGTCAGGACGCCGGTCGACCCGGCGGGCGAGGCGGCGACCGAGAGCGAGCCGGAGCCGGAGCCGGTGAAGTGACCGCTCGCTGACGTGACCGGCCGCTGAAAAGCCCGACGGCGCCCCCTGACCCGCACAGGCAGGGGGCGCCGTCGTCTGTGCCTGCCGGTGCGGAGCCGGGCGTCCGGGCGCGTTGCCGTACGAGTCGGCGCCGGAGCGACCGGTCCTGCCGCGGCCTACTCGCCCTTCGGCCCCGCCTGCTGCACCACGTCGAAGGACCACAGCGTGGACCCGGAGGCGGCAGGCCCGGGCCGCTCTCCGCCCTCACCGGGAGCGCCGCCCTGGTGAGCGGACTTCATCGGCCCCTCCATCCACGCCTGGAACGACTCCTCGTCACGCCAGCGCGTGTACACGAGGTAGGCGTCGGTGCCCTCGACGGGCCGCAGCAGCTCGAACCACTCGAATCCGTCGGAGTTCTCGACGGCGTGGGCGCGCGAGGCGAACCGCTTCTCCAGCGTCTCCCGCTGCTCAACCGGAACGGTCAGCACATTGATCTTCACTACGCTCATGGCACCACCCTGGCTCAGGAGTTCGAAGGCCGCAGAAGCCGGCACGGGCCCCGCACCGCGGAAGACGCCGGCACGCTGAACACCTGATCGCTACCCGGCAGCCACGACCTGGCCGGCCGTGACCTGAGGAGGGTTGGGGAGCAGCGACGCGAGGTTGTCCCGTACGAAGTCCGCCGCCCTCGTGATCGACTCCTCGGCCCCGGACCGGTCTTCGAAGACGCTGGTGGAGAGCATCACTCCGTCCCCGGCGTCGACCCAGTAGTAGGCGACGAATCCGGAGACCTGGCGGAGGAGAGGCACGAATCCCTCGTCCACTCGGCGTCCCGCCTCGGCGGGGTCGGTCACCCCTTCGTATCGCCGGACCACTGCGTACATAGCTGCTCTCCTCATGGATCCCGCGGTCACCTTGCGCGAAACGACATACCCCCACCGCGCGTCTCTCGCTCGCGGGATGTCCGGAAGGGACTCGGATAGGCGCATGGGCCGTCCGAACCGGGCACAGGCGACCCGTTCCGGCGCCCCTGCCTCTCCCCGGCCGGGGCCGCCGCCGCGTGACCGATCCCGCACCCCCCACCCCTTACCCCATCACTCGAACACGTGCATCATTGCGAGGTTGTCGGGCGACGGTGCGGACGAGGTGAACGGTGCGCGTGCGAAGAGGCGGGATCTCCACGGCGGTCCTCTGCGGCGCACTGATGCTCGCCGCCTGCGGTCCCAGCGGCCCGGACGCCGGGCACGACACCCCCACCCGCGTCGCCGACGCCCCCGCCAGGCTCCCCGTCCCGCACGGCAGGGGCAGCAAGGTCCCGGACGACTTCAACGGCGACGGCCACCGCGACCTCGTCCTCAACGACCTGGTCAAGGAACAGAGCCACGCCGACGACGCCGGCATCGGGATCGTCTACGGCGGTCCGCACGGACTCACGCCCGGCGCACGGCAGTTGCTCAGCCCCACGAAGCAGGCGGCACCCACGAAGGGGCGACTCCCGGCCGTCTTCGACGCGGAGGAGAGCTGCGACCTCGACGGCGACGGCTTCACCGACCTCATCGTGTCCACCGACCCGCCCTACGACGGGCAGGGCCGGCCCCCGGTGCCGTTGCAGCTCCTGTTCGGCTCCCCCGCCGGGCTGACCGGCCGCGCCGTCAAGCTCGCCGTCCCGGCCCGGGCCCGCTTCGGCAACGACTGGGCGGACCAGCCGGTGTGCGGCGACTTCGACGGCGACGGCGAGAAGGACCTGGTGCTGCACGCGTCCGGGGGCAGGCTGTCGTATCTGCGCGGCCCGTTCAGCCGGAAGGGCGCCCCGCATGCGGCAGGCGCGCCCCTTCCCTCCCCCGGCGAGGTGCCCACCGGACCTGCCGCCGACGTCGACGGCGACGGACGCGACGACTTGATCGTCCGTACGGCGGAAGGCACCGGAAAGGCGGCGGTGGTGCTCGGCGGCCCCGACGGCCCGACCCGCACCGGAGTCGTCCTGCCCGCCGGCGTCGATGTCGCCCTGGGCCGCTTCGGCAGGGGCAAGGCACTGGACGCGGCCGTCGGCGGCATGGGGGAAACGTCCCTGCGCTACGACCTCCCGGCCCCGGCCGCCTCCGCCGCCCTCGCCGCCCCCGGCTCGATGCTCGACTCCGCCGACTTCGACGGCGACGGCCGCGACGAACTCGTCTCCAGCGGCTCCCGGCTGCACGTGCTCCGGGCCGGCGCGGCGGGCCTGTCGGCCACGCGGGGCGCGGTCACCGTCGTACCGCCCGTGCCCGGCACGACCCGCGTCCTGGCCGCCGCGGACCTCGACGGGGACGGCCGCGCCGACCTGGCCGTACGCACGTACCGGGGCGAGACGAAGGACACGGTCGCCGTGTACCGGGGGACGAAGCGGGGGCTGCTGGAGGCCCGGCCGGCGGTGACCTTCTCCAGCTCGGAGTTCCTGGCACCGTAGCCGCCGGCCACTCGGGTCACAGCAGTCTCAAGAATTTACCGAACGCCTGTACAACCCTTACGCCCCGACGCCGGTCTCCTGATCGCCGACCGCCCCGTGAACGGTGGGTCAACCCACGACGAACACGGATGGTCCGCACCCCATCGAATGCGGGATGCCCCGCCAGGCATCCCCCGCATGCCGCAGGAGAACCAGCATGCACACGCACCGCCGACTTGCCCTCGCGACGGCCACCGCGGCCGCGCTGACGGGCGGTCTGCTCACCTTCGCCGCCTCGCCCGCCACGGCGGCCGACTCCTTCAAGGTCGCCGGGGCCGACTTCAACGGCGACGGCATCGGCGATGTCGCCACCTCGGCGGCCACCGGCTACGTCAGCGGCCACAAGGGCGCCGGCCAGGTCGTCGTCCTGTACGGCACGTCCACCGGCGTCTCCTCCGCCCGGCGCTCCACCATCAGCCAGAACACCTCCGGTGTCCCGGGCGGCGCCGAGGCCGGCGACAGCTTCGGCTCGGAGCTGGCGTACGCCGACTTCAACAGCGACGGCTACGACGACCTCGCCGTGGGCACCCCGTACGAGAAGGTCGGCACCGACACCAACGGCGGCGGCGTCGCCATCCTCTGGGGGTCCGCGAGCGGCCTCACCGGCAAGGCCGTCGACGTGCCCGACCCGGCCGCCTCCTCGCACGACTTCTGGGGCAAGGACCTGGCCGCCGGCGACTTCGACGGCGACGGCAAGGCCGACCTCGTGGTGGGCAGTTCCACCAGCACCCTCTACCTCTACAAGGGCGGCTTCAGCAGCACCGGCGCTCCGGGCAGCCGCACCACCGTCAAGCCGCCGATCCAGTCGGGCACCAACGACTCCCCGTTCGGCCCGATGAGCCTGACCGCCGGTGACGTCAACGGCGACGGCCGCACCGACCTCGTCGTGGACGGCTACGAGACCACGACCCAGTACGGCTGGAACACCAACTACTGGCTGCCCGGCAGCGCGAGCGGCCTGAGCGGCTCCTCGGCCAAGGCCCTCAAGTCCGGCATCGTCACCGCCATCGGCGACATCAACGGCGACGGCTTCGGCGACATCGTCAGCGGCGCCGGCTGGGACGCCACCACCGAAGACGGCACCCCCGTCCCGGACGCCTCCAACGGCGGCCGGGTGAACGTCACCTACGGCTCCGCCTCCGGCCCGGCCGCCACGACCGGCATCAGCCAGAACACCGGCAGCGTGCCCGGCACCTCCGAGAAGGGCGACGGCTTCGGCTGGGACCTCGACCTCGGCGACATCAACGGCGACGGCTACCAGGACCTCGTCGTCAGCAGCCCGGACGAGGACATCGACGGCGTCACCGACACCGGCATGGTCACCGTCCTGTACGGCTCGGCCTCCGGCGTGAACACCGCCTCCGGCGCCCAGTCCTTCGAGCAGAGCACCGCCGGCGTCCCCGGCAGCGACGAGAAGAGCGACCTGTTCGGCGCCGACGTCAAGCTCGACGACGTCACCGGCGACGGCAGGGCCGACCTGATCGTGGGCTCGTACGAGAACAGCGCGGACGGCGCGGTCACCTACCTGCCGTCCGACGGCACGAAGATCACCACCAGCGGGTCGCGCGCCTTCGGCGCGAGCGCCGTGGGCGTCTCGACGACCGGCACGCCGCAGTTCGGCGCCCTGTTCGCCGACTGAGCCGTCCCGTCCCCTGCTCATCGACGGCCGGGCCCGCAGCCGTGCGGGCCCGGCCCGACGACAGCCCTGTGACCTCCCGGAGGACCACCCCGATGCCCCACCCGCGCAAGGCCGCCCCCGCCGCCCTCGCGGCCGCTCTGCTCGCCGCCGGCCTGACCCCGCTGGTGCTGGCCGCGCCGGCCACCGCCGCGGTCGCCAAGCAGTACGACGACTTCAACGGCGACGGCCACCGCGACCTCGCCTACCTCGGCTACAACCGGGAGAACCACCGGGGCGGCGCCGTCACCGTCGTCTACGGCGGCACGAGCGGCCTCGACACCTCGCACGTCCAGGTCATCGACCAGGACAGCGCCGGCGTGCCCGGCAGCGGCGAGGAGGACGACCTGTTCGGCGACTCCCTCGCCGGCGCCGACCTGAACAAGGACGGGTACGCCGACCTGGTCGTCGGCAACCCCACCGAGCACGTGGGCAGCGCGCGGTACCGGGGCACGGTCACCGTCCTGTGGGGCTCCCGCTCGGGCCTGTCCGGCGGCACCACCCTCACCCCGAAGGGCAGCGCGAACGGCTCGCAGGCCCACTTCGGCTCCGACCTCGCCACCGGCGACTTCACCGGCGACGGCTCACCCGACCTCGCGGTCATCGGCGGCGAGGAGGCCTGGCTGTACCGCGGGCCGTTCACCAAGTCCGGGCACACCGGCACCGTCGGCAAGATCGACAAGGAGGGCGGCGGCTGGTACTCCACCGGGCTCGCCGCCGGCCGGGTCAACAGCGACGGCAAGGCCGACCTCGTGATCCTCGGCGAGCAGTTCACCGGCGCGAGCAGCACCCCCGCCCTGCGCGCCTGGTTCCTGAAGGGCGCCTCCTCCGGCCTCGCCTCGGGCGCCACCAAGACCCTGGAGTCCGCCTGGCACGGCGGCCTCGGCCCGAACGCCGCCATCGCCGACTTCGACAAGGACGGCTACGGCGACATCGCCATCGGGCAGCCCGACAAGGACAAGGGCAAGGGCGCGGTGACCGTCTGGCGCGGCACCTCCTCCGGCCCCAGCGGCTCGAAGACGTTCACGCAGGCCACCGCGGGCGTCTCCGGCAGCCCGGAGACGGACGACGACTTCGGCTACGACGTCTCGGCCGCCGACACCAACGGGGACGGCTACGCGGACCTGGCGGTCGGCGTGCCCCACGAGGACGTCGACGGCAAGCAGGACCAGGGCGGTGTGCACGTCTTCCGCGGCGGCTCCGGCGGCCTGAGCGGCACCCGCTCCGCCTGGATCCCGCAGACGGTGGCCGGTGCCGCCGATTCCGACACCGCCTTCGGCTACAGCCTCCACCTGCGTGACCTCACCGGCGACGGCAAGGCCGACCTGGCGATCGGTCTGAGCGGCGGCGGAGTCCTGCTGCGCGGCACGAGCGGCACCCCGGCCGCGACCGGGGCGACCGTCCTGCCGGACCTGGGCGGCGCCTTCCTCGACTGACGCCCGCCCCCGTCAAGACCCCCACCTCCCGAACGGACGACATGCGCAAGCGCACCCTCCTGCTGGCAGCGACCCTCACCACGGGCCTGCTCACCGCCCTGCCCGGCACCGCGGCCTCCGCCGCCCCCGCCCGCTTCTCCGACGACTTCAACGGAGACGGCTACCGCGACCTGGTCACCGGCGCGCCCGGCACCACCGTGGGCGGAAAGGCCCGGGCGGGCGCCGTGGTCGTGCACTACGGCTCCAAGTCCGGCATCAGCGCCGCCCGGCACACGGTGATCACCCAGAACACGGCAGGCATACCGGGGACGGCCGAGCAGGACGACGAGTTCGGCTCGGCCCTCGCCTCCGGCGACCTCAACCGCGACGGCTACGCCGACCTCGTCGTCGGCACCCCGGACGAGAACGCCGGCTCCGGCACCGCGGTCGTCGTCTGGGGCGGCAGGAGCGGCCTCTCCGGCGCCTGGACCGTCCCCGACCCCGCGCCCTCGGCACACGACGACTACGGCCTGTCCCTGGCGGTCGGCGACTACACCGGCGACGGCCGCGCCGACCTCGCCGTCGGCAGCCTCGGCAAGGACGTGTGGATCTTCAAGGGCGGCTTCACCAAGGCCTCCGGCGCCGCGTCCCGGTTCGCGCTGCAGACCGTCCTGGAGGCCGGTGTCATCCATGGCGCCCAGGGCCTGGCCGCCGCAGACGTCAACGGGGACCAGGTCGACGACCTGGTGATCAGCGGCACCGACGAGCGGACGTACGACGACGGCCAGCTGGTCTACACGGGGTCCGCCGACGCCGCCTCGCCGCTGACCCTGCAGACCTTCGTGCACAGCGGCGCCTGGCGCACGGCCGCCGTCGGCGACCTCAACAAGGACGGCTACGACGACGTGGTCGCGGCCACCGCCCCCGGCTCGGTCTCCGCGAGCGACGGCGGCTCGGTCCGCGCCTACCTGGGCAGCGCGAACGGCCTCCGCACCAGCCCCCAGGCGACGATCACCCAGAACAGCCCCGGCGTCCCCGGTTCCGACGAGAAGGAGGACTGGTTCGGTCACTCCCTCTCCGTCGGCGACGTCAACGGCGACGGGTACGCGGACGTGGCGGTCGGCGCGATCTACGAGGCCGTCGGTTCCGTCTGGCAGGCCGGCTCCGTCACCGTGCTGCGCGGCTCGGCCGCCGGCCTGACCGGCACCGGCGCCCAGGCCTTCTCCCAGGACACGGCCGGCGTCCCCGGTGCCGCCGAGGACAACGACTTCTTCGGCTCGGCGGTCCGCCTGTCCGACCTGAACGGCGACGGCAAGGCGGACCTGTCCGTCGGCGCCCACGGCGAGAACGACTCCGACGGCGCGGTGTGGAGCCTGCGCGGCTCGTCCTCGGGAATCGGGGCGACGACGGGTGCGGTGTCCTTCGGCCCTGCGGCGAGCGGGGTGCCGGCCACGGGCTACCCGCACCTGGGCCGTCTGATGGGCCAGTGAAACCGGGGAAGTCCCTGGCACGCCCCCTGGCGGTCCCTTAGGGGATGTCACAGGTCGGCCGCAAAGCCGGGCCCGGATGGCCGGGCCCGGCACGTCACTCTTCGGGACCAGGTACGTTCGATGACGTGGCTGGATTCAGGATCGGACGCGGGGGCCGGGACAACCGCACCCCCCAGGGACAACAGGCTCCGCAGGGACCGTCGTACGGGCACGGCCAGGGACGCGGACACGGGCAGCCCCAAGGACGGCCGGGCGGCCGTCCGGAGGGCCCGTCGTACGGCTACCCGGCGGCGTCGCAGCCGTCGTACCCGCAGCAGGGTCGGCAGTACGGCTACCCGGGACCGGCCGACGACGGGCCGGAGTACTTCGGTGACGGCGGCTACGCGAGCCAGGGGCCCGACGGAGCCCACGACCCGTACGCGGCCAACAACCCGGGCCACACCCAGGCGTTCTCGATCGACGAGGCCTCCGGCTACACCCAGGGCGCGACCTACCACGCCGGTGCGGCGGCCGCGTCCGGCCCGATCGGCCCGCCCCTGCACTGGAAGGAACTGCTGCGGGGCATCGTCCTCGCCCCCAACCAGACCTTCCTGCGCATGCGGGACTACACGATGTGGGTCCCGGCCCTGATCGTCACGTTCCTCTACGGCCTGCTCGCCGTCTTCGGCTTCGACGGCGCCCGCCAGGACGCGATCAACGCGACGCTCTCCAACGCGGTCCCGATCGTCCTGATCACCGCCGTCGCCATGGTCCTGAGCGCCTTCGTCCTGGGCGTGGTCACCCACACCCTGGCCCGCCAGCTCGGCGGTGACGGCGCCTGGCAGCCCACGGTCGGCCTGTCCATGCTGATCACGTCGCTCACGGACGCCCCCCGCCTGCTCGTCGCCATGTTCTTCGGCGGCGACGCGGGCTTCGTCCAGCTGCTCGGCTGGGCCACCTGGATCGGTGCGGGCGTTCTGCTGACCCTGATGGTCTCCCGCTCCCACGACCTGCCCTGGCCGAAGGCCCTGGGCGCGTCGGCGATCCAGCTGATCGCGCTGCTGTCGATAGTGAAGCTGGGCACCTTCTAGCACCGACCCGCATGCGAAAGGGCCCCACGGCCGGGGGCCCTTTCGCACGGTTCTCATGCGGCCGGACATGCCCTGGGCATCGAGCACCTGTCCTGCTCGCTCCACCACGGGCGGCTACACAGCGTCGACGGCCGCACGTCGGTCCTCGCCGAGGTCGGGCTGGAGCTCCATGGTGAAGGCTGCGCTCTGCGCGTCGCCCTCCCAGCCCCGCCAGACGTGCACGTGAACGAGCCTCTTGCTGCGGAGTCCACGCATCTGCCAGTCGGCCGTCAGGTCGCGGGCGACAAGGGATGCCACGTACTCCGCGTCCTGGTCGGGGCTGTCGGTGGTGATCCTGCCGCGCCACTGGGCGGAGTGGACTCCGTATACGCGACACCCTGCGGAACCGTACGGTTCGTCCACCCGGTAGACCCAGTGGGCCACCCCGTTCGTGGTCCGGTCCCCCTCACGGAGTGCCCTGCGCGAGCGGAGGTCGGTGCCGTTGTGCGGCAGGCCGACCGGATGACCGTCGACACCTTGGCCGGCCAGATGGCGTGCGATGGCCTCCCCGGCGAGCTGCCCGTAGAGCTCCATGGTCCGGAGGTCCTGCTCGGCCGGGCGGCCGGGCTGCGACGCGTGAGTCGAGATCATTCCGACCATCCGTCCGGCGCGATCGACCAGCGGCGTCGACTGCACCGCGCGCACCCCTGCGGCACGGAAAATCTTCTGGTGCGGGGCGAAGGCCGGGTCCTCGCGGACGTCGGGCGCGACTGCCTGGACGCCCTGCCAGGCGGCCCGTCCGCAGACCGAGACGTTGTCATGGACCACCGCGAAGTGGTCGAGGAAGGCCTCGTCGAAGCCCGACTGTGTGACCAGGACCAAGGAGTCGTCGAGGGGGTTCAGGAACTGGATGTTCCCGAACTCGGCACCCATCAGACTCATTGCTCCCTCGGCGATCCGCGGAAGTACCGCGGCCAGCTGAGGGACGTCGCGCAGTTCTGCGGCTTCATCCTGCAGGTTCTTGAGGGCCGATGGCTCATCCAGGCTGAGGGCGACCCAGGCGGCGAGTTGGTCGGCTCTCTGCGTGACCGACACCTTGCGCGCAGGCCGTGGCCGCACGGAGCGATAGGCGGCCGTCACATGCTCGAGCGGCCCCACCAGGTTCTGGAAGTGGTTCATGCGCACCACACCCTCGTCAGGTGTCCTTGCGACGAGTCTACGTAGCCGTTGCCACGCTGCACAGTCCTGCAGGCCCTCATCCGCCGGACAGGCTTGTCATGGCAACGCGACGTCCGGCCGGCGATCGGCCTCCGTCGGTCCTCGCCGGCCGCGGTGCACGGCCGGCAGGAGGAGCGCTCTCAGCTCGGCGCGAGGGCGATGCTGCGGGCGTCGAAGGGCGCGGGGAATCCGGTCCGGCCGGCGCCGACCACCAACACGTTCCCTCGACAGCCGTAGTCACTGAAGATCGCCGCCTTGTAGCCCGGAGTCACATCGACCGAGCGGAAGGACCCTTCGGTGCCGAAGCACCCCACCGACCCTCCGACCGAACTCGTCGTTCCGTCGGTCCTTGTGACGACGGCAAAGGGTTGGGTGCTGGGAGCCGCGTGAGCGGGCAGGGCAGGGACCAGGCCGAGGAGCAGGAGCGGGGCTGCGAGCTTGACGATCTTGTTCATGCCCTGATCAACGACGCCCGCGCGGCGCGGTCACCTCGGCCTCACCTCTCACGTCCCACGAGACGCGAAGGTCAGAGCGCTTCCCTATTCTCCTTGGCTGCCTCGCCCGACCTGCTCACCGGAGGCAAAACACTCCACGGGAAGTTGATCCACTCGTCCGTACGCTTCCAGACGTACTCGCACTTCACGAGGGAGTGGGACTTCTCATAGATCACGGCGGAGCGCACCTCGGCGACGGTGTCGAGGCAGAAGTCGCGCACCAGCTTGAGCGTCTTGCCGGTGTCCGCGACGTCGTCGGTGATCAGCACCTTCTTGTCGGAGAAATCGATGACGTTCGGGACCGGCGCGAGCATGACGGGCATCTCGAGCGTCGTCCCCACACCGGTGTAGAACTCGACGTTCACGAGATGGATGTTCTTGCAGTCGAGGGCGTAGGCGAGCCCACCGGCGACGAACACACCCCCGCGCGCGATGCTGAGCACGATGTCCGGCTCGTACCCGTCATCGGCGATGGTCTGCGCCAGCTCGCGGATGGCGGTGCCGAACCGCTCGTAGGTCAGGTTCTCGCGCACGTCGCTCATGTCGTCGTCGCCCTCACACCTGGGTCCGGTGGAAGTTCTGGAAGGACCGCGAGGCGGTCGGTCCGCGCTGCCCCTGGTAACGGGAGCCGTAGCGCTCACTCCCGTACGGGAACTCGGCGGGCGACGACAGCCGGAACATGCACAGCTGGCCGATCTTCATGCCGGGCCAGAGCTTGATCGGCAGGGTGGCGAGGTTGGACAGCTCCAGGGTCACGTGACCGCTGAACCCGGGGTCGATGAACCCGGCGGTGGAGTGCGTGACGAGCCCGAGCCGGCCCAGCGAACTCTTGCCCTCAAGCCGCGAAGCAAGATCGTCGGGAAGCGTGATGACCTCGTACGTCGAGGCGAGCACGAACTCCCCGGGGTGCAGGATGAACGGCTCGTCGCCCTCGGGCTCGACCAGTCGCGTCAGATCGGCCTGCTCGACCGCGGGGTCGATGTGGGGGTACCGGTGATTCTCGAACACCCGGAAGAAACGGTCGAGACGCACGTCGATGCTCGACGGCTGCACCATGGTTTCGTCGTAAGGATCGATGCGTACCCGCCCGGCGTCGATCTCGGCCCGGATGTCCTTGTCTGAGAGAAGCACGTCCCGAGGATACGCAAGGCGCGCGGAGCCGTGACAATCGTGTGGACTCCGCGCGCCTTCGGCCTGCCGGCCCGCTCGTGCTTCTACCGCTTCTACCGGTTCTACCGCTTCTCGAGAGCGACCGGCACCACACTGCGGAGCCGGGCACACCGTGGACACCTCACGAGCCGACCGGGGCCGAGGCGCTCGGCCTTCTGCATCGGGAACGAAGCGGCGCTGAAGACGTGCCCGTCCGCACAGCGAACGACGGTGCGTTCCATCAAGTCCCTTCCCCAAGAGCCGCGTCCGGCTTTACCGCCCTGACGACAAAAGCCACATTACGGGATCAAAGAGACGACTCTCCAGGCGGCACTCCGGCCCCACCCGGACCCTCTCCCACTCCTCCACGGTACGCCCCAACTCGGTTCCCTCGCACGGGGATCCCACGCCCGCAACACGTCCGGACCCCGCGGTCCGAGCACCGGGGGTCTGCGATGAGGTACAGTGAGCGAGCGTTCGGACATCGACTCCGCCGGGGCCGATCATCCGTATTACGCGGGTGTAGTTTAATGGTAGAACATCAGCTTCCCAAGCTGAGAGCGCGAGTTCGATTCTCGTCACCCGCTCCATGTCGAAGGCCCAGGTCACAGACCCGGGCCTTTTTTCTGTCCATCGTGATCATTCGCCGCGTGCCAGATCCGTGCCGGAAGGCCGATCGTCGGGCTCGGGCTTCTCCGGTTCTGGCACGCCCGCAGCCTCCTGCACATCCCGGCGGCGGAGGCCGGGCACGGACGCCGGGCGCGATGATCTCGCCCAGGTCCGGTCCGCCGAAGTTCGCAACGATATGACCGTTGGGGAGGCAGCGGTACAAGTCCTCACTCAGAAGCGGGAGTTCTCGCTCCTCCACCCACTTCTCCGCATGCACCTTGAAATTTGACCGAGCCGGCTTCCGGACACCTGGCGCCTGGAATGGCTCGTCCGGGCTGAATATGGCGGATCGAACGTTGATCGTGGCGCCGAAGATGACAGCGGCGGGATTCGCCGGGACTTTTTATGTCCTGAGCAGCGATAATTTCCTCCACGACGGTACGAGCACCTGTGATTAATTGCTCGTGTACGCCTGAAGTTCCATGCGAAGGTCCCTCAACCCCCGCTTGTGCGGAGATCCCGCGTCCTACTCGTCTTCTCTGTCCCGGCCGTCCTCGAAGACGAAGAGCGGTTTGGCGCCGTGCGCGGGTGCTTCGGCGAACGAGATGGCTTCCGCGAAGCGTTCGAGCGGGAACGGCCGGCCTTGGGGGATGCTCAGCACTTCAGCAGCGACGAGACTGCGAACCTCGGACAGCGCGTGCAGCGCATCCGTGGGTGAGGCAGTGCCGAACCAGCGGTTCAGCCAGAAGCCACGGACTGCTTTGGTCTCGTAGATGAGCGAGCGTGCCTGCAGCGGGATCGTGAGCGCTGCCGGGTCGGTCTGCCGATGGGTGGAGAGCGCGCCGTAGACCACGGTCTCTCCTCCCGGAGCCAATGCCTGGGACACCTGGGCACCCACGTGGCCCGCGACACAGTCGGTGGCCTTGTGCACGCCGCCCGGTCCTGCAATCTCCGTCACACGCTGCACCAGGTCCTCGTCCTCGGTGCAGATGACCTCGTCGCCGCCCAGCGCCTTGATCTCCTCGACGGCATCGCGCCGCCGCACCACATTGATCGTGCGAATACCCAGATGCCCGGCCAGCTGAATGACGAGCCGGCCGACGGTGGAGCCCGCGGCCGTCTGCAACAGCCATTCACCCGACTGTACGTCGAGTTCGCGCGTCACCAGGAGCAGCGCGGTCAACGGGTTGACGGCGAGTTGGCAGGCGCTGGAGTCGCTCAGACGATCGGGGACCGGCAGAAGCCTGAGCGTATCGGCGACAAGGTATTCCTGCCAGGTGCCGGCCACGGGCGGCCCGGGTACCGCGGGGACAGCGACGGCCACCACGCGCTCGCCGATCTTCAGTCCCTCGGTCTCCGGACCCAGGGCCTCGATACGGCCCACGCATTCCATGTGACCCCCGACAGTGGGGAACTCGGGGGAGAAACCGTAGCGGCCGCGCAGCACGTGCAGATCGCTGGCGTGAATCGGAGTCGCCTTCACGCGGATCAACGCCTGACCGGCTGCCGGCGTGGGAACGGGCCGGGACTCCAGCCGCAGGACATCGCTCGGCTCGCCAACCTTTCCGGCCACGAGCGCGCGCATGGATTGTGGCATGAGCGGGCTTTCTTCTCTCGGCGCCGACGAACTCGACATTCTGGGCAGGGACGATGCGGCATCCAGCGGGCATCGACGTCATATGTGCAGGTCGCCTCGCCTGATCGATCACCAGGTGTCCCCCGCCACTCCTCCCAGCTTGCGCTCCTCCCCGAGCGCTGTCATGTCGATGGGAAGGCGTGCACCCGGAGTGCGCGGGCTATGAGTCCCTGAGCGGCTCTGGGGGCCGTCTGGAAAAATGTGAGGGAGGAACTCGGTCAGCATCTCCCGCCCGGCGGTGGGCACTGAGCCCAGAAGGACCGAACTCATGATCATATTTGGCACCAAGATATACCTGTACCGGCTCGCGATAGTGACGCTGGTGTGCCGCCACTGCGGCAACCCTGCCGCGCACACACTCACGAAGCGGGTCACCAAGTTCACCTTGTTCTTCGTGCCGCTGTTCCCCTTCTCGACGGGGTATGCGACGCAGTGCACGTTCTGTGGTATGGAGCAGGAAGTGACCAAGGAGTGGGCCGAGCAGTTGCAGGAACAAGCCGCAGTCGCTCCCGGCAGTGAGGCGTACGGGCAGTCGCAGCAGCCTTACCAGCACCCTGGGATCTGATCGGTCGCCGACGCTCTTCCGCTCCGCTCAGGGTGAGGGCGTGAAGCCGGCGAACAGGCCGAGGTGGAAGGGGGAGCCCGAAACCGTCGGGGTCCAGCCCTCGCGCAGGGCTCGTTCGATGGCTCGGGCAACGTGGGACGGAAGTACCGCTCCGGCCTCGCGTCCGATCCAGTTGCTCGGGTGCGGCTGGTCCGTGGTGACCACGAGTGTTGTCCCCGGGGTGTCCGCGTGCTCGACCGCGAACGTGCACGGTGACCAGGCCAGGCCCTGAAAATAGGTCGGCCTGCGTCGCAATCGCCAGCGGTAGGCCGTGCCGTCCACAAGGATGCGCCGTGCGCCTTTACGCCCCAGTGCCATGACTCCCCCTCGACGTGGAGGATGCCGGCCCTCCGACTCTGCCGTCCACAGGAAGACGAAGCTGTGCCAGGCTCCGCCGGAAGGCGGGACGGGCGGCCCGGGCTGCACCGGGGTACGGAAGGACGGCGACCAAGAGCGTCGAGGGGGGAAGGGGCCACGGCGTCACCGGACCGTCCACGTGAGTGAGTCGGACGTCTGTGCCCGGATCGCAGGGTCCCGTACGGCCGTCGTCCGGTCGGTCACGGTTGCCGTGATCTCGTGGCCGCGGCCATGGACGCCCAGTTTGCGTGGTGTCACCGACAGGGCGCCCGTGGCCGACGACACCTCTCTGCCGTCGACGTACCAGGTCAGGTCGAGGTCGGCGAGGCCGGTCAGCCGGGCGAGGCGCACGGTGATCCGCCGTCCTTGCCCGACCGGCCGGGACGTGGGCACGGAGGAGGTCAGCGCGTCCGCGTCGGCGTAGAAGCCGGCGATCATCGCCTCGCGGCCGACGACGTTGAACTCGGTCGAGGTCAGGGCGCGCATGATGGACGTCTCGGTCGGCCGGTAGACACCCGTCTCGTAGTACCCGCCGCCTTCGTACGTGCCCACGACCGAGCCCGTCGGGTCGGGGGAACCGAGCCAGCGGTACCACTTCGTCCCGGCAGGGTCGCGCCGGAGGGTGAGGTTGGCTTCGGCCGGTTCATCGGCGTTCGGGTAGGCACCGTAGCCCGCGTACTGGTACTCGTCGGCCAAGTGACCTATGGAGTGGCCCAGTTCATGGGCTCCTATGAGGTACGAACTGTCGTTGTCGGACGACATCGTCGCCACGCCGTGGAAGGGCGTGCCCGGCGGCAGGTCTACGGCGGAGTAGCCCGCGCCGCCGTACTTGGTGGAGTTCGCGATGACGAAGACGATGTCGGCGTCCGGCGCCGACGCGGCGTAGTGCGCGACCTTGTCCGTGTCGACGCACAGGAGGCGCTCGAGGTCGTCGCAGAAGAAGTGGGCGCCCAGCGCGGTGTCCTTCACGACATCGGCGGTCGGGTCGCCCGAGACGCCCGACTCGTGGGAGGCGGTATTGACCAGCCAGACGTTGAACAGCCCGCGGTAGCTGCGGTACGGCTCGACATCGAAGATCTCGTCCAGCTTCTCCTCGGCGTCGTCGGCGAACTCGCCCTGTTCGTCCGTGGTGTAGCCGTCGCCCATCACCACCAGGTCGAGCCGCCCGGCCACGGGTCCGGTCCGCTGGAGTGCCCTCACCGTCGAGGTGGCACCCCTTGGGATCGGCGCCTGACGGTCCGTCCGGGCGGGGGTGTCCGCCGGGACGGTCACCTGGCGGGGCTCTGCCGTGGGGCCGGGGAAGTACTCGACACGTTGCGTGGGAGCGGGGACGTCGGCCGCGCCGGCCGGCCCGGGGCTCGCTCCGATGACCAGCGCCGCGGCAGCGACCAGGGCGGCTGTGGCAGCGGCGGTCCGACGCCTGGCGGGTCTTGCGCGGTGCGGCACGGAAACCTCGCTTAAGCATCCAGTTAAGTGGACTTAAGGGCACGCTTAACTTAGAGAGCGGGGCAGGGATCGGCAAGAGCCGTAACCTGATTGCCAGTTCACGCATGCGGACCGCGAGCCGGTCGGAACTGGACTGGCGCGTACGGGGCTTGAGGAACTCCTCCACCGCGTTCTCGCGGGGACGCATGTGCCGGCCGGCCTGCGTGTACCGGATGCGGCGCCCTCGAAGGGCCGGCGCGGGAAGCGAACGGCCGTGCCGGGCCGTGCGGCGACCTGATCGGTTGGACAGACGGCGGTGCAGGACAACGGGCCCTTGCCGGCGAAGACTCGGAGGGCGAGGACGTACATCGTGCCGGACTCCGGCCCGGCGGCTGGTGCCGTCTGCGCTCGGCGTCGTTCGGCGCGGGCGGCGCGGAGGGGCCTGTGCGAGCAGGACCGCTGCCCGCGGACGGGCGACCGCACTCCGACGGGGTGGGGCGCCTTCCGGCGAGAACCGAACTCGCGGAACGGGACCGCAGGTTCGAGCCCGGCCGCCGGCGCCAACGCAAAGGCCCCGGACCGTGACCGGTCCGGGGCCTTTGACCTCCACACTCTGACATGCACACAAGCGGGCGCCAGGCTTACGGCCAGGGCGCCGAGACCCAATTCGGCGAGCTACGTAACACGGCTACCAGCCGTGTTCGCAGCCCATTTCGGAGCCGACATGGGTGTACTGCGCGCCTGGATTGCCCTCGCCGTTCACCAAGTTGCCGAGCAGGCCATTGGCGATACCCACATTATTGAGGAGGCCGAGGTCCAGGTCATGGGACTTGCACCCCCCGCCGCCGCGCACACTTTCCGCGGTCTGGGCGGTGGCCGTGCCGGTGGCTATGAAGCTGAGGCTACCGATGATGGCGGCCGCGACAGCGGCCTGGCGAAACTTACGCATTTCTCCTCCTTGGGTCGAGTGGAGCGCCCCATCAAAAGATCTACTCAGCGCTCATTTCGGAGGCTAATCCGACATTCGACGCAGCGCTCATCGAGGGCGCCATCCGGGGGTTCTGACGCTCAATCGGTCGCGGTGACCGCTTCCGGGGCCGACCCGGGGCAGGGGTTGTGCGGGGTGGCGCGACGACACCGGCGTCCCACCCGTATCCATGCGGTAAAGGGGCAGGTCACGTACACGCACCGGACGGCGGACCTCTGCCGTTCCGGGCCGAAAGCTGAACTCCGTGCGTCCCGACAGCCTGCGCGGGCCCGGACAGCCGTGCTCAGTTGACACTCAGCCAGATGCCAGATGCCAGATGCCAGAAGTGCGGTTCGTCCTCTTCCACGTCCTCTTCGGCACGATGTGCTGCCACCGCGCTGTGTCGTCCCGGTCGGGCGCGCCATCGGGCTCCGCGCGGCCGTTCTCTCCCGACTTCGCTCGACGGAGCCTCGACGGGCCACCGGGCCACCACCGTCTGCCGGTCCCAGGTGGCGCACTCGTTGCCGATCCGGTGCCCGCCCGCTCGGGGGGGGTGAGTGCACCCACGGCCGAGCCGATGTGATGCGCCGGTGGACCGCTGACGCATGGCGCCGCGAGGCCGGAGTACCGATCGCCGTGTCGATCATGCGGCCGGGCTCCTGTCGAGGGACGATCCCTTCACGGGCGTATCGGTCTCCCGCGTTCCACGGGTGTGCCGCCCCCGGCTGCGGCCTCGGTCGTCCGCGAGGGCGTTCCAGGACAGAAGGGACGGCGTGGTGGAGGGCATGATGCCCGGTGACGGAGCGGGGGCGCGGCGCCGGCCGGTGGCGGATCCCTTCTGGGACCAGGTGGTCGAGCAACTGGACACAGCCCTGATCGTGCTGGATCCAGCCGGGCGGATCCTTTCGGCCAACCCGGCCGCCGAGCGGCTGGTGGGCCACTCCGCTGCGGCACTGCGCGGGCAGGACGCGCACGACCTGCTGCACCGGGATGCGGACGGCGCCGAAATCCCGCAGGACCAGTGCCTGTTGCTCCGGGCGATGGCCGAACGGGCCACCGCGCGCGGGGAGGGCGACACCTATCTGCGCGCCGACGGCCGCCTGGTCCCGGTCACCTGGTCCGCTTCCCCCCTGACGGACGAGGGCTCCTTGACGGGCATGGCCGTGCTGCTCACCGACGCCACCAGTGAGCGCGGCGCGCGCAGGGAACGCGCCGCCTATACGAGTGCGCTGGAGGACCTCACCGAACGGCTGACACTGGTCGCGGAGATCACGGACGTACTGGGCCAGACCCTGGAGACCGATGAAGCCCTCGCCAGGCTGGGCCACCTCCTGGTGCCCCGCCTGGCCGACTGGGCGGCGGTGGACCTGCGGACCGGTTCCCGGCAGGTGCTCCGGATTGCGGTGACCGGCCCCGAGGGCCGTGACGCCGGACAGGAGGACTGGCGCGGTCCCCTTCCGCCCGCCGGAGAGACGACGCGCTCACCCCTGGTCCAGGTACTGAACGGAGGCGACGGGGTCCTGGAGGAAACGGCGGAGCCGGCCGCACCGCCCGACTCCGCCCTGGCCGCCCTTCACAGCGGCTTCCTCCGGGCGGTGGGCGCGACCTCCGCCATCACGGTGCCGCTGGGCACCAAGGAGCAGCTCACCGGCGCCCTGACTCTGGTGCGCACCGCCCCGGAGCACCCCTTCGGCACCAGCGACCTGGAGGTGGTGAGCGACATCGGCCGCCGGGTCGGCCTGGTCATCGACAACGCCCGCAGGTTCGGCCGCCAGCGCGCCGTCTCCGAGGCCATGCAGCGCAACCTGCTCCCCCCGCTGCCCCAGCCCGGCCGGCTGCAGCTGGCCGCCCGGTACCGGCCCGCCCCGGCCGGCTCCCAGATCGGCGGGGACTGGTACGACGCGTTCGAACTGAAGGACGGCGCGCTCGCCCTGGTCATCGGGGACGTCCTGGGTCACGATCTGACCGCGGCGGCCGGCATGGCACAGCTGCACGGCGTCCTGCGCTCACTCGCCTGGGACCACACCGGACCACCCGGCGCCGTCGTCGACCGCCTCGACGACGCCATGCCCAACATCACCACCGTCTCGCTGGCCACCCTCGTCCTCGGCCGGGTCGAAGGCCTGCCCGACGGCCCGTGGACCCTGCGGTGGACCAGTGCCGGGCACCCGCCGCCCCTGCTGCTCACCCCCGACGGAAACGCCCGGTACCTCGAAGCCGGGCAGGGGCTCCTCCTCGGCACCGGCCTGGGCGGCGGGGAGAGCCGGCCGAGCGCCCTCCAGGCCCTGCCCCCGGGCGCCACGCTCCTGCTCTACACCGACGGCCTGATCGAGAGCCCCGGCAGCGATCTCGACACGGGCCTCGGCCGGCTGCGCCGCCATGCCCTCGCGCTCGCCCACGAGCCCCTGGACACACTGTGCGACGAGGTGTCGGCCCGTGTTCCTCCCGGCAGTACCGACGACATCGCCCTCCTCGCCCTGCGCCTGCCCACGCCGTGACCGGGACGGGCTCGCCGGCGGGTGCGCATGGATCACCGACGGGTGCGGACGGTCCGCCGACGGGTGCCGAGGCGACGCCGACGCGCGCCGAGGCCGTCCGGTTCGCGGCTGCGGCCGCGGAACTCAGATCTCCCGGGCCAGGACCAGAACACGGAACGGACCGGTCAGGGGGAGCCGAGAGGTGTCGTCCCCGGCGCACCGCCACCCCCAGGACCGCAGCGCCTGGACGGTCTCGTCGTCGCAGCGGTTCACCAGTGTGACGCCGAGAGCGGCGCCGTGGTCGGTGAGCAGCCGCCGCTGCAGACGCCGGGCGAGATTCCAGGCACGGTCCTGGTTCTCCCGGCGCACCCGGGACGGTACGACGATCCCGGAGACCACGAAGAGTCGTCCGGAGGCGGCCCGGCGGAGCAGACTCCCCGAAAGGTATCCGTCGAAGCCCTCCCACCAGGGACCGCCCCCGCACGCGGGGAAGCCGTAGGCGCATCCGGTCAGGGCGGTGGTCTCCGCGATCAGCAACGAGAACCCCGGTCGCCGGGCATCGGCCGCCAGTCGCCGCAGAAAGGCGCCGCGGGCCTGGTTCCACGCCCAGGGGTCACCGCCGGAGGTCTGCGCGTAGAAGTCGCCCAGTTCCTGCAGCCGGTCCTCGACCTGCCATCGCGTCAGGGGGCGGACGCGCTCCCCCTCGTGGGGCGAGGCTCCACGCTCCGGCCTCGGGCGCCGAGCGCGCGTGTACCGCCGGTCCGGCCCGGTCTGCCGCCCGAGCACGTCCGTGGCTGTCCGAGCCGACATGTTCACGGTCATGGGGCAAACCCCGTCCCGGGCACGGGAGTTTCCGGCCCGGCGTCGTCGATCGCCGAGAGCGGTACCGGTGTCGGAGCCGGTGCGCGGTATGCCCTCGGTACCTTCACCGTACTCCCGGCCGCGCACGGCGCACTCCCCGCCGCGCACCGCCGTGGTGCCCCTGCGGTCACCTTCCGCGGCGGCACCGTCCGCCCCCGGACGCGCCGGAGAAGACCCGCTCTCCCGCAGACGCCGGACGCCTGCCGCCGGGCGCCTCTCGCCGGGCCCGGACGCCTGCCGCCGGGCGCCTCTCGCCGGGCCCGTACGCCTCGCCGGACGCCTGTCGCCGTACGCCTGCCGCCGGACCCCGGGCTCCGGACGCCCCTCGCCGCAGCCGCGACCGCCTGTGCCGGGGCCGCATTCCACCGCCGGGTGCAGCCTGGGCATGCCCGGTCATCGCGGCGTGCGGCACGCGTCGGCCACCGTTTCCACGGCGGGTCCGCCGTCCGAAACGAGGCATGTCCGTGGCCCTGCGCAACCTGGCCGGCGCTGCAGGGAAAGTCTGTGTCGGCGAGACCACATCTCCGCGCCTGCCGGAGATAGGGTTGTCGCGCGCGGCAGTGGTGCCGAGTCCTGCGGAACACGGGTGCCGCGCACGCCCGGATGCCTCGCCGCATCCCCGAAACGAAGGTGCCATGCCCGCTGAGAACGCCCCTGTCGCCGGCAACCTCGACGACGACGACTACCCCGCCTACACCATGGGGCGTGCCGCCGACGTCCTCGGTACCACCCCCGCCTTCCTCCGGGCCGTCGGCGAGGCCGATCTGATCACCCCCCTGCGTTCGGAAGGCGGCCACCGCCGCTACTCCCGCCGCCAGTTGCGCATCGCCGCCCGCGCCCGTGAGCTCGTCGACCAGGGCACCCCCATCGAGGCCGCGTGCCGCATCATCTCTCTTGAGGACCAGCTCGACGACGCCCTCCGCCTGAACCAGGAAATGCGCCGGCAGCTGGACGGGCACGGCGCGAATATCTAGTCCCGCCGATGCAGAATCAAAGACCCCACCGGCATGAGGGTTCCCGGACGACCAGAAAACACATAGGACTTCCCACCGACCTGTGTTAACGTGATAGCAGTTGCAGTTTTGGTTGCCGGAGAAATTTTTCTTTGCAAAGCTTTCCGGATCTTTCCGGAGGGGTGATCATCGCGGCGACTCGGCTTCGTAAAGTGCGGAGTCCGGCACTGCCCCCCAAGGGAGATTCAATATGGCATCTGGCACCGTGAAGTGGTTCAACGCGGAAAAGGGCTTCGGCTTCATCGAGCAGGAGGGTGGCGGCCCGGACGTCTTCGCCCACTACTCGAACATCGCCACCCAGGGCTTCCGCGAGCTTCAGGAAGGCCAGAAGGTTACCTTCGACGTCACGCAGGGCCAGAAGGGCCCGCAGGCCGAGAACATCGTTCCCGCCTGACACTGACGCGAACCATGTGGCTGGGGCCCGCGCTCTTGGGGTGCGGGTCCCAGCCCATTGTTTTCTCGCATTTCTCATATTTCCCGGATTTCTCACTCCACTGACAGCCTCGGCTTCAGCGCGCCGAGAGGTCCGGCTTTCGCTTTTCCCTCGGCTCATTCTTGCGAATCCTCGTGCGGCCCCCGCCGCTGGACGGAGTCCTCGATACGCCGCATCGAGGAAGGTTCCCTCATGAACCGAACCCGTCGCACCGGCGGCAGTTCCGGCCGCTTCCGCCCGGACAGAAGTTCCGCGCACTCGACAGGCTCCGCCCGCGGCAGCCGCCCCCATACGCAGGAGACGGGCCGGCAGAGCCCCCGTCCGGCCAGTGGGCGAAGGAGCGGCCAAGGCGCACGCTCCAGCACACGCCGACAGGAGTTCGCCCTGCCGGTCACCCTCACCGAGCCGCTCCCGGCGGTCGAGACGTTCGCCGAACTGGACATGCCCGCACGTCTGCTGGCCGCGCTCGTCACCGAGGGCGTCACCGTGCCCTTCCCGATCCAGGCGGCCACGCTGCCGAACGCGCTGGCCGGCCGCGACGTCCTGGGCCGCGGGCGCACGGGCTCGGGCAAGACCCTCGCCTTCGGGCTGCCTCTGCTGGCCCGTCTGGACGGGCAGCGGGCCCAGCCCCGGCAGCCGCTCGCCCTCGTCCTGGTCCCCACCCGGGAACTGGCCCAGCAGGTCACCGACGCGCTCACCCCCTACGCACGCGCCCTGCGTCTGCGGCTCGCCACCGTGGTGGGCGGCATGTCGATCGGCCGTCAGGCGAGCGCGCTGCGCGGCGGCGCCGAGGTCGTCATCGCGACGCCCGGCCGCCTCAAGGACCTCATAGAGCGGGGAGACTGCCGGCTGGACCAGGTCGGCGTCACCGTCCTGGACGAAGCCGACCAGATGGCCGACATGGGCTTCCTTCCGCAGGTGACCGCACTGCTCGACCAAGTCGGTGCCGACGGCCAGCGGTTGCTGTTCTCCGCCACCCTGGACCGCAACATCGACCTTCTGGTGCGCCGCTACCTCCAGGACCCCGTGGTGCACTCCGTCGACCAGTCCGCGGGAAGCGTCACCACGATGGAGCACCATCTGCTCCACGTCCACGACGCCGACAAGCACACCGCCGCGACCGAGATCGCCGCCCGCGACGGCCGCGTGATCATGTTCCTGGACACCAAGCACGCGGTCGACCGGCTGGCCAAGCACCTGCTGTCCGTCGGTGTGCGTGCCTCGGCCCTGCACGGCGGCAAGTCGCAGCCGCAGCGCAATCGGACGCTCGCCCAGTTCAAGGAGGGCCACGTCACGGTCCTGGTGGCCACGAACGTCGCCGCCCGCGGGATCCACGTCGACAACCTCGACCTCGTCGTGAACGTCGACCCTCCGGCCGACCACAAGGACTACCTGCACCGTGGCGGCCGTACCGCCCGCGCCGGCGAGTCCGGCACGGTCGTCACCCTTGTCCTGCCGCACCAGCGTCGCGCGGTGGACCGTTTGATGGCCGACGCCGGCATCACTCCGCGTACCGCCCGGATCCGCCCGGGCGAGGCCGAACTGCATCGCATCACCGGCGCCCGGACCCCCTCCGGCGTGCCCGTCACCGTCGCCGCACCGGCCGCCGAACGCGGCGAACGCACGGGATCCGCCGCCCGCGGCCGCTCCCGACGCGCCGCAGGCCGCGGTGGGAGCGGACGGACCGCCGCCCGAACCCGTCAATCCAGCCCGAGGACCAACCCATAGCCCAGGCACCGGACTCGCTCCCAGCGGCCGGCACGAGCCGTCACTCGTCCTGCCCGCCCGACGAAGAGGAGAAGCCCTTGACGCCGATCGCACCCCACCCACGGCAGGCCGGCAACGCCGGTGGCACCGGTCTCACCGCCCGTGACGCCATGCACGCTCCCGGGCCCCAGGTGGAGGACCACATGACCGTCGACGTGGCTCTGTCGGTGCTCATCGGAGCCCGCGTCCCGCACCTGCTCCTCCAGGACGAGGACGGGCGGTGCGCGGGACTGGTCACCCGGGCCCAACTCTCCGCGCACCGCGGCGGCAGGTGGTACAGCGACCGGACGCGGCTGCGGGACATCCCGCTCGACCGCGGGCCGTTCACCTCGTCCGTGGCCGTACTCAGCGAAGCGGTGGCCGCCATGCGGGGCCGGACCCTGGACGCGTCCCCCGTGATCGACGAGCACGGCTACGCCCTGGGCGTCCTCGCGCTCACCCACTGACCGCCCTCGCGCGGCCGACCCCTTCCGGTGTTTCTCCCCCAACCCTGTGGAGGCATCCATGCGCTGTGTCATCGCCCGTTTCCCCTTCGACCTGACCAAGAGCGAGGTCGAGCAGTCGATGAGCGGCATCACACCCGAGCCTGTCACCGGCTTGGCCGTGACCATCGGCCGTCGCGTCTACCCCGTGATGCAGGTCGGGGAAGTGATCACCCGGCAGAGCCGCCGCGACTTCACCGTGGGTGAGATGCGGCGGGCGCTGACCCGGCTCGGCTTCACCTGCCACGACGCGCCCGCGGTCACGCAGACCTGGGACGCGCGAGCCGACGAGGGCTGGCTGGGCTGAGGGAGTCGGGACGGCGCGGTCCTGTGGCCCGGACCTGCGCTGTTTCCGCCGCGAGTACCTCGCGCGGCGCGACCACGGCGGTGCCGTTCCCGGCCCGGCGAGCGACGGAAGCGGACGGCCGGGAGCCGCCCGGGACGGGATCGCATGATGGACGTAACGTCGGCCGAGGGTGTCTCCCCGGACGGAGCACGTACTTACCGGATGCCCGCCGCCCGGCTGGCACTCACTCCGGGTGCCGGCCAGGGTCCGCTCGACGGGGCCTGGTGGCCGCGCTGCGACATGCTGGAACTGGAGCTGCCCGCGCTGGTCGGCTCGCTGGACCCCGGCCTCGGCACCGTCACCCGCGTCACCGTGGACGCCGTCGCCTGGCCCGACGCCCCGCGCGAGGTCACGGTGCCCGGCCGCACGATCGAAGTCGCCCTGTCCGCCGTGGATGCCGAAGCGCATGCCATCGCCCTGGACTGCGGCACGGTGGGCCGCCGGGAGCTGCTGGTCATCCCGCCGAGCGAGTCGGTCGCAGCGGCAACCTGGCTGCTGACCACGGCCGCCGATCCCCGCAACGCCCTGACGGCCGCGCACATGCTGGCGCTCGCCGAGGCCGGTTTCGAGGGCGACGGCAGGTGAGGCACGGTTTGCGGGTGTGGAACGCGAAGGATGTGGCACCCGGCCTACGAGCGGGCCGGACACACGAACCGCGTCCCCGTCGGACAACCGGTTCGGCCATGAGCCGCGAGCCTCACGGGACCGGTACGGCCCGCGCCGCCCGGTTGTCGCCGCCAGGCTGCCCGGCGACAATCGGCGTGGCATCGGCCCTGCCGCACGCACGGTCTGTCGTTGTGGTGTGTGCTGCGCAGGGCCGACTACGTGGCGAGGACGGGCCGGGCGCGTCAGCCGGCCTGTGACGGGGTCTGCTTCATGCCGTCGACGACGGCCCGGCTCATGATGGCGCTGGTGTAGATCACCGTGCCGGGCTTCAGCAGGCCGTCCGTTCCGCTGTTCTTCCGCACCTGGACGGTGCGCTCCCCGAGGAAGACATGGGTCTTCCTGTCGAAGATCCATTCCTCGCGCCGGCCGCTGGTCTCGTCGAGCCGGGCCACCGCCACCCCGCGCCGGCCGACCGCGTCCACCGCGTCCTGGACCACCACGACACCGGGGATCCTCGCGGCGGCCTTGAACAGTGCCGAGTACAGCTCCGCCGGGGGATAGCTCTCGTTGACCAGGTCCCCGATCGTGGTGAACGCCTCCTGGTCGGGGGAGTTGCCGTGGCCCTTGGTCTCCTTGTAGATCTTGGCCAGCAGCGCGTCGGGGTCGGTGGTGAGTTTGGCCAGGTAGTCGTACGACGGAGCGTTCAGGTACGCCTTCGGGGTGTTGCCCCGCTCGTCGGGGAGGCTCAGGGTCTCGCCCTCGGAACTGTCGTTGACCGCGGGATCGATCAGCCAGCCCTTGGTGCCGTCCGGGGACTTCCACACCTGCCGGCGGTGCAGCGCGTGGCTGGCCACGCCGGACGTGTCACCGACGGTCTTCACGAAGGTGTCGGCCGTCTTGGACTCGATGTAGATGTACTGGCCGGGCTTGACGGCCGGGTGGGTCCCGTCGGCCGCCGCCAGCGAGATCTGGTCCAGCAGCTGGGGCGCGCCCTTGGCGGTCGCGGTGCCGATCCGCGTGGTCAGGGCCGGTCCGGTGGCGACGCCGCCGTCCCTGACGCCGGCACCGCCGGACATCGACACTCCGGCGACGACCGCCCCGGCCAGGACCGCGGCCAGCGCGGGCAGGGCGATCGCCGGGCGGGGCACCCGCAAACGACGTGTCTTCGCGGGGGCCGCCGTCACCGTGCGCTCTTCCTGCTGCATGTCGTGGATCTGGGCCATCAGTCGCTCCTTGTGGAACTGGTGGCGGCCCGTCGGCAGGTCACGCGCCGTCGAGGAGAGGAGCTGTGCACTCTCGTCCCACTCGGCCGGGTTCTCCCGGGACGTGTTCGCGTTCATCGGTTTCCTTCCTGTGCGGGCCGGATCGCGTTTGCGTGATCGCCTCTTGTCTGTCGGCCGACGATGCCGCCTTCCCCTTTTCCGCGTACTTTTTCGCGCGCCGTTCCGGTTGCGGTGCGTGACGGCCCGGTGTCCGGGCGGACAGCGGCCGCCGGACGGACACCGCCGGCCGGACGGACCGTCTCGGCGCAGGGGCGCGCCGACTCGGCCTCGGCCGCCGCGCGCAGCTTCTTGCGGGCCCGCGAGAGCCGGGAGGCGACCGTGCCGACCGGAATCCCGAGCGCTTCCGCCGCGGCCTCGTAGTCCAGGCCCTCCACCAGGCAGAGCGTGATGACCTCGCGCTCCGGTCTGCGCAGCGCGGCGAGCGCGGTGAGCGCCGTCACGAGTCGCCGGCGGTCGTCGACCCGGTCGGCCACCTCGTCGGCGTGGTCGGGCACCGACAACTCGGCGGCCGCGGCCGCGCCCGCCGCCGCCCGGTACCGCCGGTTGCTCCGGTACTGGTTGCGGGCCGTGTTGGTGGCGATGCCCAGCAGCCAGGGGCGCAGGGAGCCGCCCTCGGGGTCGACCCTGTCGCGAAGCCGCCATGCCTCCATGAAGGTCGCGGCCATCACGTCCTCGGCCGCCGACCAGTCGGCGGTCAGCCGGAAGGCATGGTTGTAGACCGCGCGGGCATAGCTGTCGAAGAGCTCAGCGAACGCGCTCGGTTCCCCGGCCCGTACCCGGGTACGCATATGAGTGCTCACCTCACTGAGCTGTCCGGCACCCCGGACCGACTTCCCATGACCTGCGTCACAGCCGAAATCCGTCCGGCTGCCACGGCCGAGGACGGTGCTCGTACTTCTCGAGCCCGCGGGAGCGGCCCGTCACGGCTGCGCGCCCTCGGACCGGCAGCCGCATCACACCGTACGACCACCCGGGGGTGTGGCGGTCTCGTCCGTCGTGGCGCCGGTCCGGCACCCCGGACGGCGACCGCACCCTCCGTCGACCGCCGCTGCCGTGACGCGGCGCTCGGGCACCGACGCGCCACCGCCCACCGCCGCACATCGAGCGGCCCTCACAGCCAGCCGCGTTCCCTCGCGCGCAAGGCCGCCTGGAAACGGGTGGTGGCGCCGAGCCGGGCCATCAGCTCGGCGACATGGGCGCGGTACTTGCGCAGGGACATGCTCAGCGCGCGGGCGGCGGTCTCGTCCTTGCCGTATTCGGCCAGTGCGCGCAGGACCCGTGCCTCGGTCGCGGTGATGTCGAGGGCGTCGAGGTCGGTGGCGCGCGCCCACAACGCCTCGAACAGGTTGACGAGCGCGGCGACGATCCCGGTCTGGCGGATCATCAGCGCGGCGGCGCGGGGCTCGCCCGGGTCGACCAGGACGAAGGCGATCCGCCGGTCGATGACGAGCAGGGGGAGGTACCGCTCGGTCGTCACCCGGTGCCGGTCGCCCGCCTCGTGCATGGTCCGGGCGTAGGCCATCTCGGCGGGCAGGTCGAGGGCCGGGGCGCCGACCAGGGTCCGGCTGATCATCCCGTGGGCCAGTCGGCGGCGGTACACGTGCGCCACCTCCTCCGAGTGACCGAGGGAGCGGGGCAGGAGCTTGGCGTTCATCGTCTCGTTGCGGTCGGGCAGCGCGTCGATGCGGTGGTTCACCTCCGCGCTGGTCTCCAGGCGTTCGACGAGTTCGACGGGGCGGCCGCGGCGCGCCTCCTCGGCCAGCTCGCGCACCACGTCGAAGACCGTGTCGAGGCGGGCCAGTTCACGCGAGGTGCGCTCCACCCGACGGCGCAGGAGCAGGTCGACGGCGGCAGCGGGCGGCAGTGGTACCAGGTGGCCGTCGACCACGCCCAGCGCCCGCAGCTCGTCGAGGACGGGGCTCAGGCGGGGTATGCCGAGCTCGGCCTCCGCCGCCGCGTGGTCGGCACGCGGTGTGCGCAGGAGGTAGCGGTAGAGGCGTTCCTGATCGCGTGTCAGCCCCAGGTGCTCCAGACTCATGGGTACCCCCGTACCGTGCAACTTCCTGTAACGAGTCTTGCATCTTCTCCCCGTGGTGGCGCGCACACCTGATCGACAGGCTGGGGACGACACACCGGCACAAGGGGGAACCAGTCATGGGTCATGTCCGCAGCTTCGTCCCATGGATCGTCGTCGCCGCGCTGACCGGCACGGTCGACATCCGCTGGGCCGCACTCGCCGGCCTCGTCCTGGCCGTCGGCCTGGTGGCGGTCCAGCGCCGGGCGGGACGCGGCTGGGACGCTCAGGTGATCGAGTGCAGCGCCGTCGCGTTCTTCGCCGTCTACACCGCGGCCGCGTTCGCCGCGCCCGGCTCCACGGCCGTCACCCACTACGGCCCGGCGCTCTCCTCGCTGTGGCTCGCCGCCACCGCCTGGGGCTCGCTGGCGGTCGGCCGCCCCTTCACGCTCGGCATCGCGCGCACCCAGGTGCCCGAACACGTATGGGGCAGCCCGCTGTTCCTGCACATCAACCGTGTCATCACCACCGTCTGGGCCACCGCGTTCGCGCTCGGCGGCATCGGCGGCGCACTGCTGCGCCACTACCAGCCGGGCGACGGCACCGCGCGCACCCTGCTCACGGTCGCCTCGTTCGTCGTACCGATCATGTTCACGGTGCGCTATCCGGAGATCGCCCGCACCCGGCACGCGGCACCGCGCGCGGCGGCCGCCGAGTGACCGCTCCCGCCTTTCACCTGGTGGGCAACCACAGACCGGTCGACGCCGAGCACACCGCCCACGACCTGGCCGTCACCGGCGCTCCGCCGCCCGGGCTGACCGGCTGGTACGTCCGGAACGGCCCCAACCCGCGCACCTCGTCGGCCCACTGGTTCAACGGCGAGGGCATGCTGCACGCCGTCCGTCTGCAGGGCGGGCGCGCGGCCTGGTACCGCAACCGCTACGTGCGTACCGCGTCCTTCGACGACCCCGCCCGCAGCGTCTACCGGGCCGACGGCAGCCGCGACCTCACGGCCGGCCCCGCCAGCACCCATGTCGTCCGGCACGCCGGCCGGGTGTTCGCGCTCGTGGAGTCCTCGCTGCCCCACGAGATCTCCTGCACCGCGGACGGTCTCACCACGCTCGGCCCCTACGACTTCGGCGGGCGTCTGGCGAACTCCATGACCGCGCACCCGAAGATCTGTCCCGACACCGGTGAACTGCACGGGTGAGCGGGGTCTGGTGGGTGCAGCTGCAAGGCGTAGGAGGGAGTCGACGCGATGGGGGTCCCCCGCGCGAGCGCAGCCGGGCGTGGGGGAGTCGGCGAGTGACGACGACGCGGCCGGGGGTGTGCCCACGCCCTTGAGGCAGTGGGGGAGGGCGTGCCGGGCCCCGCGATTCCGGCCTGATCCGCCGGACAGGACCTGCTCCTCGGCAGGGCGCGGGAGAACCGCAGGCTGTGACCGGTGCCTTCGGACCGGCGCGCGTCCTCGGCGACGCGCTTGTCGCGGGGGTCGCTCCCGGCGATGACCGCCCGGGACAGGGGACCTCCGGGGCAACGGGAACAGCGACGACCGTTTGCGGTCTTCGCAAAACTTCTGGGCCGGCGCCGTCGGCCGATCCGAGCATGGGTCGGCAGACGAACCCGGACAGAAGGTGGGCCCGTGAGCACGACATCCCTGGCTGCTCCAGCCGTACTGAGTGCGCGTCGGCGGTGGACGGTACTGGCCGTCTGTGCGCTGAGCATGTTCCTGGTCGGCCTGGACACGACCATCGTCAACGTGGGCCTGCCGGTGATCGGACACGGGCTGGGCGTGGGCACCCGCGGTCTGGAGTGGGCCGTGGACGCGTACACCGTGGCCCTGGCCAGCCTCCTCGTCGCGTCCGGAGCACTCGCGGACCGTTTCGGACGGCGCCGGGTGTTCCGGTGCGGACTGGCCGTCTTCGGCCTTGCGTCACTTGTGTGCGCGGTCGCTCCGTCGCTCGGCGTGCTCGTCGTGGCACGGGTCGCCCAGGGTGTCGGGGCCTCGATGCTGAGCCCCGTGGCCCTGGCGATCGTGGTCAACGCGATGCCCGATCCGCGGGAGCGCGCCAGGGCGATCGGCATATGGGCGTCCGTGTTCGGGCTGAGCATGGCGGCCGGCCCGGTCACGGGCGGGGCGCTGATCGGGGTGTTCGGCTGGCGTTCGGTGTTCTGGATCAACGTGCCGGTCGTCGCGGCCGCCCTCGTCCTGGTCGCGGTGTTCGTACCGGAGTCCCGCGGGCAGCGCGCCCGGCGGCTCGACCTGCCCGGCCAGGCGCTCCTCACGTCGGCCCTGTGCGCCCTGGTCGGCGTCCTCATCGAAGGACCCCGCATCGGCTGGTCCTCGCCGCCCGCGCTGGCCGGCTGTGTGCTGGCCGTGGCCGCGGCGGCCGCCTTCGTCCGGGTCGAGCTGCACCGGCCCGAGCCCCTGATGGACCTCGGGCTCTTCCGCAGGCCACCCTTCGCCACGGCGGTGCTGGGCGCCGTGGCGGTGTTCGCCGCGCTGAACGTGTGCCTGCTGCTCAACACGTTCTACCTCCAGCACGCCCGCGGCTGGACGCCGCTGGCGGCGGGCCTGGCGACCCTGCCCATGGCCCTCGGGGCCACCGTGTGCGCGCCGTGGTCCGGCAACCTGGTGGGCCGCCTCGGCCCACGACGTCCGCTCCTCCTCGCGGGCGGATTCATCACCGCCGGCGGCCTGTGCCTGGTGGATCTCGGCCGGGACACGAGTGTCGTACTGCTCCTGCCGGCCTACCTGCTCATCGGCATCGGGTTCGGCTTCGCCAACGCCCCCCTCACCGACACCGCGGTCGGCGGCCTGCCGCCCTCCCGTGCCGGCGTGGCCGGGGCGATCACCTCCACGGCACGCCAGGTCGGTTCGGCGGTCGGCATCGCCCTCGCGGGAGGCCTGGTCAGCGGCGTGGACCCGGCCGGTCTCGCCCGTGCCTCCCGTCCCGGATGGCTGATCGTGGCGGCCTGCGGAGTGTTCCTCCTCCTCGTGGCGCGAGCCGCCCGGGCGACGGCCGCACCGGAACGGAAAACGGCAGCCCCTCCGGCATGACATCCAGGTGTTGCATGATCATGCAATCTCCTGCATACTCATCCTATGTCCAAGGTCCTCACCTCCCTCCCCGTCGGCGAGCGCGTCGGCATCGCCTTCTCGGGCGGACTCGACACCTCGGTCGCGGTCGCGTGGATGCGCGACAAGGGCGCTGTCCCGTGCACCTACACCGCCGACATCGGTCAGTACGACGAGCCGGACATCGCCTCGGTGCCCAGCCGCGCGAAGACCTACGGCGCCGAGGTCGCGCGCCTGGTCGACTGCCGCGCGGCGCTGGTCGAGGAGGGGCTGGCCGCGCTCACCTGCGGCGCGTTCCACATCCGCTCGGGCGGGCGCGCCTACTTCAACACCACGCCTCTCGGCCGTGCCGTCACGGGCACGCTCCTCGTCCGGGCGATGCTCGAGGACGACGTACAGATCTGGGGCGACGGCTCGACCTTCAAGGGCAACGACATCGAGCGGTTCTACCGCTACGGCCTGCTCGCCAATCCGCACCTGCGGATCTACAAGCCCTGGCTGGACGCGGACTTCGTGACCGAGCTCGGCGGCCGCAAGGAAATGTCGGAGTGGCTGCTCGCCCACGGCCTGCCCTACCGCGACAGCGCGGAGAAGGCGTACTCCACCGACGCCAACATCTGGGGTGCCACCCACGAGGCCAAGACCCTGGAGCACCTGGACAACGGCGTGGAGACCGTGGAGCCCATCATGGGCGTGCGGTTCTGGGACCCCGAGGTCGAGATCCTCCCCGAGGACGTGACGATCGGCTTCGACCAGGGCCGCCCGGTGACGATCAACGGCAAGGAGTTCGCCTCCCCGGTCGACCTGGTGATGGAGGCCAACGCCATCGGCGGCCGCCACGGTATGGGCATGTCGGACCAGATCGAGAACCGGATCATCGAGGCCAAGAGCCGCGGCATCTACGAGGCGCCCGGCATGGCCCTGCTGCACACGGCGTACGAGCGGCTGGTCAACGCGATCCACAACGAGGACACCCTCGCCCAGTACCACAACGAGGGACGGCGCCTCGGCCGGCTGATGTACGAAGGCCGCTGGCTGGACCCGCAGGCGCTGATGGTGCGCGAGTCGCTGCAGCGCTGGGTCGGCGCGGCCGTCACCGGCGAGGTGACGCTGCGGCTGCGGCGCGGTGAGGACTACTCGATCCTCGACACCACCGGCCCCGCATTCAGCTACCACCCGGACAAGCTCTCCATGGAGCGCACCGAGGACTCGGCGTTCGGTCCGTCGGACCGGATCGGCCAGCTCACGATGCGCAACCTCGACATCGCCGACTCGCGGGCCAAGCTGGAGCAGTACGCCGGGCTCGGCCTGATCGGCACCGCCAATCCCGCCATCGGTGCCGCCCAGGCGGCCGCGACCGGGCTGATCGGCAGCATGCCGGAGGGCGGCGCCGAGGCCATCGCCTCCCGCGGCGAGGTCTCCGAAGACGACGAGCTGCTGGACCGCGCGGCGATGGAACTCGGCACGGACTGACCGGCCCACCGAGCGAGCGGCTCGCCCCCGAGAGGGGCGCATCAGCCAGAAGGCCGGCCCGACGCCAACGGCGTCGGGCCGGCCTTGTCGCTCGTCGGCGGCGCGGAAACGGAAGCAGAAGCGGAAGCCGCGTCGGCCGGCCGGCTCCGGACGGCGTGGTCGACCGGTCGTGAACTGGCCCTCATGAGAGGCACCGGTGATGCCCGGGAGAAGATTCTCAGCGCCGCGCGGTCTCCGAACCTCGGTGTACTGCCGAGGCGTTCGGACGACGGCCGGCACATCGGCCACCACCAGGTCTCCCGCCTCGACCGGTTCCCCGCCGATCGACCGGTCCCGCGCCGACGGGGGTTCCCCAGCCCGGGTGAACCCCCCGGGACATCCGGGCCGCCGCGCCGAGCGCCGTCCCTGCGGACGGCATAGTGGCGAAGGCCCAGTACCGGAACCGCAGGAGGACTCGCATGCTCGGCACCGACTTCCGCGCCGGGTCGCCCGTCTGGATCGACCTCGGCAGCCCCGACACGGACGCGGCCGCCGCCTTCTACGGTGCCGTCTTCGGCTGGCAGTACCTGTCCCTCGGCCCCGAAGCGGGCGGGTACGGGTTCTTCCAGACGGACGGGAAGACCGTCGCAGCCCTGGGTCAGCTGACCGAGGAGGGCGCACAGTCGGCCTGGACGACGTACTTCCGCAGCGAGGACAGCCGGGCCACCGCCCGTGCGGTGGCCGCCGGCGGCGGCAGTGTGCGGGTGGAGCCCATGAGCATGGGCGAGGGCCGGTTGGCCCAGTTCACCGACGAGCAGGGCGCACAGTTCGCCGTCCTGGAAGCCGGGCCGGGCCTGGAGCGGACGTCCGAGGACAACGCACTGGTGTGGGTCGAACTGCACGTCCCCGACCCGGAGTCCGCGATCCGCTTCTACCGGGAGCTGTTCGGCTGGCGCTCCCAGGAGATGCAGGCGCCCGGCATGACGTACCGGGTGCTGAGCATCGAGGACGGCGACCAGGAGGAGGGGTCCTTCGGCGGCGTGGCCACGCTCCAGGCGGAGCAGGAGATGGCTCGCTGGGTACCGTACTTCGCCGTGGCAGATGCGGACGCCGTCGTCACGGCGGTGCGGGGGAACGGCGGGACGGTGCTCATGCCCGCCGCCGACGTGCCGGAGGTCGGGCGCATCGCCTGGCTGGCGGACCCGGCCCAGGCGGTGTTCGCCGTGCTGCAGCCGAATCCGCGCCAGAGCTGACCGCACCCGCGCCCGTCCCGGCGACATGGGCGGCTGGAGTGCGCCGCCGTCGGCCCACCGGATTCACCCCCTTCCTGACTCGGTTCAACACGCCCCACCGGCTGCGCACCGCTTCTTACAGGGCGGTGACGTACGCCCCGTCATGCCCCGTTCCGGGCCGGTCGCGGACCTAGCGTGGCCGTATGCGAGTACTGGTCACCGGCGGTGCCGGGTTCATCGGGTCCCATGTCGTCGACGCGCTGCGGGCGCGCGGGCACGAGCCGGTCGTGTACGACGTCCGCAGCGAGCCCGGCGCCGACGTGCGCAACCCGCAGGCCGTCGCCACGGCCCTGTCCGGCGTGGACGCGGTGTGCCACCAGGCGGCCATGGTGGGCCTCGGCAACGGGGTCGCGGACGCGGCCGAGTACGTCTCCCGCAACGACCTGGGCACCGCCGTCCTGCTCGCCGCGATGGCCGAGGCGGGCGTGGGGCGGCTGGTGCTGGCCGGGTCGATGGTGGTGTACGGGGAGGGCCGCTACGAGTGCCCGGCGCACGGCACGGTGCGTCCCGGCCCCCGCGCCGTGACCGATCTGACGGCGGGCCGTTTCGACCCGAACTGCCCTCACTGCGGGGCGGAGCTGGCCCCCGGCCTGGTCACCGAGGACGCCCCGGCCGACCCGCGCAACGTGTACGCCGCCACCAAGCTCGCCCAGGAGCACCTGTCCGCCGCCTGGGCCCGCGCGACCGACGGCACGGCGGTCTCCCTGCGCTACCACAACGTCTACGGCCCCCGGATGCCCCGCGACACCCCGTACGCCGGAGTCGCCTCGTTCTTCCGCTCGGCCCTCGAACACGGCGAGGCCCCGCGCGTGTTCGAGGACGGCCGGCAACGGCGGGACTTCGTGCATGTGCGGGACGTGGCCGCCGCCAACGTCATCGCGCTGGAGTCCGGGGCACGCCCCGGAACGCTCACGGCCTACAACACCGGCAGCGGCGAGCCGCACACGGTCGCCGACCTGGCCCGCGCCCTCTCCGCCGCGCACGGCGGCCCCGAACCGCTGATCACCGGCGAGTACCGCCTCGGCGACGTCCGGCACATCACGGCGGACTCGTCCCGCCTGCGGGCGGAGCTGGGCTGGAAGCCGGAGGTCGGCTTCGCGGAGGGGATGCGGGAGTTCGCGCGGGCCAGGTGAGCCCCGGGGCCGGGCCGCCTATCCCTCCGCCGTCGGAAGGGTGACCTCGAAGCGGCAGCCGCCCGGGATGTTCCGTACGGTCGCCCGGCCCCGATGCGCCTCCACGATCCCCCGTACGATCGCCAGCCCCAGCCCCGCACCCGCCGGCGGCGTCCGGGCGTCCGTGCCGCGCCAGCCGGTGTCGAAGACGCGGGGCAGGTCCTCCTCGGGGATGCCGCCGCAGCCGTCCGTCACCGTCAGCACCACCCCCTCGGGCGCCCGCTCGGCGGCGACGGCGACCGTGCCGTCGGCGGGGGTGCGGCGGATCGCGTTCACCAGCAGATTGGCCAGGACGCGGCTCATCTCCTTGCCGTCGACCTCCACCGGCACCGGCTCCACCCCGTCGCCCACCAGCCGTACGCCTTGCTCGCGGGCGAGCGGGCCGACTCCCGCGAGGGCGTCGCCGACCAGGTCGTACAGCGAGATCCGGGCGGGGCTCAGGGGCAGGGTGCCGGCGTGGATGCGGGAGAGTTCGAAGAGGTCGCCGACCATGTCGTTGAGGCGTTCCACCTCGGTGCGCATCTGCTTGAGGTAGCGGTCGGGGTCGGCGGCCACCCCGTCCTCCAGGGCTTCCGACATGGCGCGCAGCCCGGCGAGCGGGGTGCGCAGGTCGTGCGAGATCCAGGCGACGAGTTCCCGCCGGGAGGTCTCCAGCGCCCGCTCGCGCTCCCGGGACGCGGCGAGCTTGGCGCTGGTGACGGCCAGCTCGCGGCTGAGCGCGTCCAGTTCGGCGGTGGCAGGGGCGGCGGGGGCCGCGAAGGCACCGCCGTCGCCGAAGTGGCGGGCCGCGTCGGCGAGTGCGCGACTGCGGGCGACGACCCAGCGGCCCAGCAGCAGCGCGGTCGCCAGGGAGACCACGGCCGCCATGGCGACCACGGTGCTGACGACCCGCAGGTCGTGCGAGGACAGGAACATCGCCCGGGCCACGACCATGGTCCCGGCGAGCATCGCCACCACCCCGACAGCGGCCACCACCGCGAGCGAGGTGGTGAGGGAGCGCCGGCGGATCAGGCGCAGCACACCCGCTCCGGCGAGGCCGGTGGCGGCGGCACCGAGGAATGCGTAGAGGGCGATGAGGAGGGTGTCGCGCATGTCAGGCCGCCTCCTCGCCGCCGGCGTCGAAGCGGTAGCCGACGCCCCACACGGTCTGGATGAGACGCGGCCGCGCGGGGTCGTCCTCGACCTTGCCGCGCAGCCGGCGGACATGGACGGTGACGGTGGACAGGTCACCGAAGTCCCAGCCCCACACCTCCCGCATCAGCTCCTCCCGGCCGAACGCCCGTCCCGGATGCCGCAGGAAGAAGGCGAGCAGGTCGAACTCACGCACGGTGAGGGAGAGTTCGGTGCCGTTCTTGGTGGCCCGGCGGGCCACCGGGTCGACGCTCAGACCGGCCGCGCCGAGCGGGCCGCGCGGCACGGTGGGCCGGGCGCGGCGCAGCACCGACTCCACCCGCAGCACCAGCTCGCGCGGGCTGAACGGCTTGGTGACGTAGTCGTCGGCGCCGACCTCGAGACCGAGGATGCGGTCGTCCTCGTCGCCGCGCGCGGTGAGCATCACGACCGGCACCGGACCGTGCGCGCGCAGCCGCCGGCACACCTGCAGGCCGTCCATCCCGGGCAGCATCAGATCCAGCACCACCAGGTCCGGCCGGTGCGCGGCGGCCCGGGCGAGGGCGGCCGGGCCGTCGGCGGCACGGTCCACGGTGAATCCGGCGCGGTCCAGGTATCCCGCGACGACCTCGGCGACGGTCGGGTCGTCGTCCACGACGAGGATCCGGCCCCGGGCGCCCGACGGCTGCTCGGTGTCCGGTCCGGCCTGCGGGGATGCGTACGGCTGCTGCATGTCTTCCACCCTGGCACCGCGCCGTCGACAGGGCTCCGTCACGGCTGCGACGTCCGCGTTTCGTAAGGTGCCGAAGCCCGCTTTGTCATGGTTCGTGTTCGTAGGGTGAAGGCCGTGACCACCTCCCCTCCTCCTCCCGACGTGGATGTCGTGCTGCCCTGCCTGAACGAGGCCGAGGCGCTGCCCTGGGTCCTCGCCCGTGTCCCGGCCGGCTGGCGCGCCCTCGTCGTCGACAACGGCTCCACCGACGGTTCCGGCGACCTCGCCCGAGCGCTGGGCGCGACCGTCGTGCGCGAGGACCGGCGCGGCTTCGGCGCCGCCTGCCACGCCGGGCTGCTGGCCGCCACCGCCGACGTGGTGTGCTTCTGCGACTGCGACGCCTCCCTCGACCCCGCACACCTGGTCCGGTTCGTCCGCGAGATCCGCGCCGGCGAGGCCGACCTGGTGCTCGGCCGGCGCCGCCCGCAGACGCGGGGCGCCTGGCCGGCCCACGCCCGCGCCGGCAACCTGGCCCTGGCCCGCCTGCTGCGCCGCCGCACCGGGCTGCGCCTGCACGACCTCGGCCCCCTGCGCGCCGCCCGCCGCGCCCCGCTCCTCGCCCTCGGCCTGACCGACCGGCGCAGCGGCTACCCCCTGCAGATGGTGGTGCGCGCGGCCGACGCGGGCTGGCGCATCGCCGAGCACGACGTCCCGTACCTGCCCCGCACGGGCACCTCGAAGGTCACCGGCACCTGGCGCGGCACCTGGCAGGCGGTACGGGACATGAGCCACGTGCTGAACGAACCGCCGGCCACCGCGCAGACACCGCGAGCCCCCCACACCCCACCCCTCAGGAGGCCCCGATGACCACCCTCCTCGTCATCGCCAAGGAGCCCCGGCCCGGGCGGGTCAAGACGCGGCTCACTCCGCCCTTCTCCCCCGAGCAGGCCGCCTCGCTCGCCGAGGCGGCGCTGGCCGACACCCTGCGGGCGGTGGCCGCCGCACCGGCCGGGCGGCGGGTGCTCGTGCTGGACGGGCGGCCCGGTCCCTGGCTGCCGCCCGGATTCGACGTCGTACCGCAGTGCGCGGGCGGGCTGGACGCCCGGCTCGCCGACGCCTTCGCCCGCTGCTCCGGCCCGGCCCTGCTGATCGGCATGGACACCCCGCAGGTCACCCCCGACCTGCTCACCGTGGACTTCGCGGACTGCGACGCCTACTTCGGACCGGCCGAGGACGGCGGCTTCTGGGCGCTGGGCCTGGCCCGGCCCGAGCCCGCGCTGCTGCGGGGCGTGCCCATGTCCTCGCCGGTGACCGGGGCCGTCCAGCGGGAGCGGCTGGTCACCGCCGGGCTTCGGGTGCGGGACCTGCCCCGGCTGCGGGACGTCGACACCGCCGCCGACGCCCACGCCGTCGCCGCCCTCGCCCCGCACGGTGCCTTCGCCGCACGGCTGGCCGACTGCGCGGCCGCCCGATGAGCGCCACGACCGCCCCGCCCGCCTGGGCCGCCTCCGACCCGTACGCCGCCGCCCTGGCCACCGGCCGCGGCCCGCTGTATCTGCGGCGCGCCGACGGCTGGCTGCTCCCCCTGGAGGTGGAGCGCTGGTGTGCCCGCGCGGACGCGGTCGACCGGGCGGTGCTGGACCGCTGCGAGGGCGCCGTCCTGGACGTCGGCTGCGGCCCGGGCCGGCTGGTGGCGGAACTCGCCGCCCGGGGCCGTACCGTCCTCGGCGTCGACGTCAGCGAGGCCGCCGTGACCCGCACCATCACCGTCGGCGGCCAGGCGCTGCGCCGCTCGGTCTTCGACCCGCTGCCCGGCGAGGGCCGCTGGGGCACCGTCCTGCTCATGGACGGCAACATCGGCATCGGCGGCGACCCGTATGCCCTGCTGCACCGGATGGCCCAGCTCCTCGCCCCCGGCGGCCTGTTGATCGCCGAGACGGCTCCGCTGGACCTGGACGAACGCGCCGAGGTGCAGGTCGTCGACGTCGCCCACGGCCTGGCGAGGACGGGCGAACCGTTCCCGTGGGCACGGATCGGCACCCCCGCCCTGCTCCGGCTCGCGGACCGGTCCGGGTGGCGGGCGGCCGCTCAGTGGACGGCAGGCGACCGCCGTTTCGCCGCCCTGCGCACCCTCATCGCGAGCAGCAGCGCCGAGCCGCCGAAGAGGACGGCGGTGATCAGCAGCCAGCGCCCGAGATAGACGTCCGGGTTCAGGCCTGTCGCCATGCGGTAGCGCCGGTCCACCAGGCCGAGGATCAGCGGGAACCAGACGAGCAGCAGCAGCCCCGACAGCACGGCCGGCACCCGCACGTACGGGGTCCACGCCCGCCGCCCGCCCGCGTCGAGTCCGTGCACGACGGCCCGGTCCGCCACCGCGTACAGCGGCAGCAGCACCAGGTCGTGCAGCAGGGCGGCGCCCACGATCCACAGCGCGACGCCGGACCAGTCATCGGCCAGCAGCCGTACCCCGGCATACCCGGCGAGCGCGAACGAGCAGGCGAGCAGCAGCAGTTGGAACGGACTGCCGACCGGAAGGCGGCGCAGCATCAGAGGTCTCCGAAGGTCAGCCGGGCCACCCATTTGGTGTTGAGCACACCGGGCGCGGCGGGCACGATGATCCGCGCCGGGTAGCCGTGGTCGGGGGACAGGTCCTCGCCGTTGACGTGCAGGGCGAGCAGGGAGCGCGGGTCGGCCACCTGGTTGGCACGCAGGGCCGCGCGGCGGAAGGCGCCGTGCCGCTGCAGGGACTCCACGAACACGTCGGGCGGGTCGCCGTCGTACCCGACGAGCGCCGCGAGGTCGCGCAGCCGCACCCCGCGCCACCACTGGTCGGCGGTGGACCAGCCCTCCACACAGGCGATCGGCAGCGACGAGCTGTACTGGGGCATCTGCAGCAGCCGGGCGCGGCTGAGGCGGACGGTTCCGGTGCGCCCGGTGACGACGAGCCGCCACGCCTCCTCACCGGTCTCCGCCGGGTCGATCCCGGCGTACGCGGCCGTCTTGTTGATCTGGAAGCCGTTCGGGCCGCCGCGCGGGTCGGCCCCGCCGTGCGGCGCGAGCAGGGCGGTACGCCGGAAGGGTCCGCCCAGACTCTGTCCCACCGTGGTCAGGAACAGCAGCAGCGAGCCGCCGCCGACCAGCCACAGCGCACCGCGGCGCGAGAAGGTGGGCGGGTCGGGGTCCGGGGAGACCAAGGAGTCCGGGGAGTCAGGAGACACCGGGGAGTCAGCGGACTCCTGTGCGGGTGAGGCGTCCTCCCGCAGCCGGCCCCGTACGGTCCGCAGCGCGGCCGGTGTCTTCAGCACCGCGTGCGCCACGAACGCGGCGAAGAACACCCACGCCCCGTAGAAGTGCAGCGGGTAGAAGGAGCCGGGGAAGACGTAGTCCAGCTGGACGTTGAGCACCCCGGTGGTGAACTCGAACAGCCCGCCGCCGACCAGCAGCAGCAACGAGATCCGCTCCAGCGCGTGCGCGACGGAGCGGGCCGGCGGCAACGTGAACAGCCTCGGCACCACCGACCACAGCTTGGCCAGCAGGACCGGGATCAGCGTGATGCCGAGAGTGACGTGGACGCCCTGGGTGAACCGGTACAGCCACACCGGGCCGGTCGGCCACGCGAACAGGTAGAAGCCGAGGATGCCCTTGTCCGGGGTGGTGTCGTTCACCCGGGACAGGTCCGGGTTGTAGGCCGCGTACGACAGCAGGCCGGTCACGAACAGCACGGTGATGCCGGCGAGCAGCACGAGGCCGAGCACCGAGGTGAACCAGGGGCCGCGCAGGGGGCTGCGCCAGAAGCCTGGGGAGGTGGGAAGCCGGGGGTGGTCGCGCATGTCCCGACCGTAGGCCGCCGGACGCCCATGAAAGGGTGCGCGACCCATGACGAAACGCTGACGTCCGGCCCGGACGGCGGCCTGTGCGGGTCACGTCGGCCTACCGTGCCGACGTGACCCGCTCCCTCCGCCGTGATCTGTACGCCGCCGGGGCCGCCGCCCTGCTCGTGACGGTGGCCGTACTCGTCGGCCGGCACATCCAGTTCACCCGCCACACCCTCTTCGTGCACTGGCCGCCGGTGTTCGCCGAATGGGACCCGCACGTCGGCCCCGGCACCCCGGCCGCCGTCCTCCTCGCGGTGGCCACCGTGGCCTACGGTCCGGCCCTGGCCGCCCGTCTGCCCTGGCGCGCCCTGCTCGCGGCCTCGTGGGCGACCGCGACGGCCTGGATCCTCTCCCTGGCCCTGGTCGACGGCTGGCACCAGGGCATCGCGGTCCGCCTCACGACCCGCGAGGAGTACCTCCGCGTCATCGGCCGCTTCCACGACATCCCGGCCACCCTGCGCGACTTCACCCACCACATCGTCAGCGGGACCCCCTCCCCCTGGCCGGCCCATGTCGCCGGCCATCCGCCGGGGGCCACCCTCACCTTCGTCCTCCTCGACCGGATCGGGCTGCGCGGCGGCGGCTGGGCCGGGACGTGGTGTGTCGTCGTCGGCGCGACGGCGTGCCTCGCGGTCCTGGTCGCGGTGCGGGCCCTGGCGGACGAGGGCCTGGCCCGCCGCGCGGCCCCCTTCCTGGTCCTCACCCCCGCGGCCGTCTGGCTCGGCACCTCCGCCGACGCCTACTTCGCGGCGGTCGCCGCCTGGTCGGTGGCCCTGCTCGCGCTCGCGGTCACCAGGCGTTCCCTGCCCTGGGCGGCGGCCTCCGGACTGCTCCTCGGCCTGACCTGCTACCTCTCGTACGGCCTCACGCTCATCGGCCTCGTCGCGGCGGCGGTCCTGCTGCTGGGCCGCGACGGCGTCCGCGAACGCCCGGCGCTCCTGGCGGCCCTCCTCGCCGGACTGGTCGTCGTACCCCTGGTGTTCACGCTCGCCGGGTTCAACTGGTGGACGGCGTACCACCTGCTGGTGACCCGCTACTACCAGGGTGTCGGCGGCACCCGTCCCTACGGCTACTGGGTGTGGGCCAACCTGGCCTGTGCGGCCCTGATCACGGGCCCGGCGACGGCGGCGGGGCTGCGCCGCACCGCGACCACCCTCACCCGCCGTACCGACCCGGCCCCCGTCCGCCTGGCCCTCCTCGTCGCCACCGCCCTGCTGGCCCTGCTGATCGCCGACCTGTCCGGGATGAGCAAGGCCGAGACCGAGCGCATCTGGCTGCCGTTCGCGATGTGGCTGCTCCCGGCCTGTGCATACCTGCCGAACCCACGGGCCTGGCTCACCGCCCAGGCGGTCCTCGCCCTGCTCCTCAACCACCTGCTGCTGACCGGCTGGTGACTGGAAAGTACTTGCATTGTTGGAAAGTACTGTCCATGCTGACTCCTGACGGGGCGGCACGACCAACCGCCCTTCCCACACCGGAGGCACACACATGGACAGCACGGGGGCACCCATGGACGCACGGCGGGCGAACGAAGCGCTCACCGCTGCGCTCACCGCCCAGGCCGCGGCACGCGCGGCGAGCGACCGGCGGACCAGGCCCCGCGGTTACGCCGTCGGCCAGGCCCTGAGTTTCGCGGCCGGCTTCACGGCGCTGGGCCTCGCCGACAGGCAACCACGCTGGGAGGCATGGCTGCTGACCGTCGCTCTGCTCAGCCTGGCCGCGTTCTTGGCCCTGGTCTGGATCGGCGCGCACCACGGCGGAGTGACACGCTGGTTCGACCGGCGCCAGGAGCCCGGCCGGCCCGCCTGGCGGATCTGGCTGCTCCCCTTCGCCGCCATCGCGGTGAGCCTGGCGGCCGCGATCCCGTACGGCATGGCGGGCTGGCTGGTGGCGTTCGGCCTCGCAGGCGGCCTGGAGCATCTGCTGCGGGCCACGGGGGCGGGTACGGCATGACCGGCGCGCCCCGGCCCCCCGCCCTGGACCGCGAACTCCACCACCCCACCCGGCTGGCCCTCACCGCCTACCTCTCGGCGTGCGGGGAGGCGGAGTTCGCCGTTCTGCGGGACTACTGCCAGGTGTCCGACTCGACGCTGAGCAAGACGCTCTCCGCCCTGGAGAAGACTGCTTACGTCAGCATCCGCAAGGGCTACCTCGGCAAGCGCCCCCGCACCTGGGCCGCCCTGACCCTCACCGGCCGACGGGCCCTGACGGCCCATCTGGCGGCACTTGAGGGGATCGCGTCGGCGGCCCGCAGGGCGGGCGCGGAGAGCGGGAGCGACTAGTCACTCACTCCTCGTCCTCATCGACGGTCTTCACGGGCCGGCTGCGGCCGGGCTCGGGCAGCTCGGCCATCTCGGAGCGCACGAGCAGGACGTCGCCGATGAACAGGTCGTAGACCAGGACCCCGACCACGCCGCCGACCAGCGGCCCGACGATCGGGATCCACCAATAGCCGCTGTACGCGCCGGACACGCTGCCCGGGAGGGCCAGGCTCTTCCATCCCGCCAGCCAGGTGAACAGCCGCGGCCCGAAGTCACGGGCCGGGTTGATGGCGTACCCCGCGTTGGCGCCGTAGGACATGCCGATGGCGGCGACCGCGAATCCGACCATCAGCGGGCCCAGGTTGGCCTTCACCGCCTGGTTGCGCAGGTCGACGATGGCGACGACGAACATGACCAGGAAGGCGGTGCCGACGATCTGGTCGATCAGCGGCCCCCAGATGCCGCCGTGGAAGTACGCGGCCGGGAACGTGGCGAAGATGGAGAACGTGGCATTCGTGTGCCCGTTCACCTTCGGTCCCGGCGCGGCCTGGTCATAGGCGTGGATGGCGTCGTGGTAGACGAGGTAGACCAGCGCCGCTCCCGCGAACGCGCCGACCACCTGCGAGAACACGTACGGCAGGACCTTCGCCCAGGAGAACCCGCGGCGCACGGCCATCGCCACGGTCACCGCCGGATTCAGGTGGGCGCCGCTGACGCCGCCTGCCACGTAGATGCCGAAGACGACGGCGAGACCCCAGCCCCAGGTGATCAGCAGCCAGTCGCCGGCCGCCAGGAAGATCGTCGTGGGGGTGGCGGCACGGCCGGAGCCGGGCAGCGCCGCGACCGCCATCGCGACCACGCCCGCGCCGAAGGAGATGAGGACGAGGGTCCCCAGGAACTCCGCCAGGCATTCGCCCAGCAGACCGCCCCGGCTCCGCAGCCGGGACGGCTTGATGAGCGGAGGTATTTCGACAGCCATTGAGGCCCCCTTGAAGAGAGCAATGCGGCCAACATCACCATATTGGCCCACAAATGCTCTTCACGCAGGGCGACCCGATCTCCGGGGTGCTCGGTCAGCTGTCCAGGTCGTCGGCGTAGTGCCGGAAGCCGTGCCGGTCCCGGTGCATGCCCCACAGGGTGTCCGCGAGCACGGCGGGATCCTTCCGCACGTGCCCGGGCGTGATGGCTCCCGGAATCACCAGCTGGGCGACATGGATCCCCTCGCCCGCGAGCCGGTCGTGCAGCAGATGCCCGTAGGCACTCTCCGCGGCGAACGCGATGGACGTCCCCGCCCGCTCGGGATGGGGCACGGCGGCGGTCCCTCCGTTGACGAGCAGGATGGTCCCCCGCCCCCGGGCCCGCATGCCCGGCAGTACCTGCTGCACCGCCGCGACCGGCCCGTACACCGAGAACTCGATCGGCCCGAGCAGATCCCGGTGGCGGGTCTCCAGCACGGGCCGCATGAAGTCCCGGTGCGGAACGGGGCTGTACTGCAACACCTCGACCGTCGTGAAGACACCGGCCGCGGCCTGGAGCGCCGCCACCAGCTCCTCCGGCCTGCGCACATCGGCGGGGAACCCACGCGCGGTGACGCCGCCGTCGGCGAGTTCGCCCACGAGGTCCTCCAGGCGGTTCCGGTCCCGGGCGACGAGGGCGACGTCGTACCCCTCCCGCCCGAACCGGCGTGCGACAGCGGCCCCCAGCCCGGGACCGGCACCGACGATGGCAATGCAGCTCATGAGGGAATCCTTGCCCCTGCGGGCGAGCATCACCACTCACGCACGGCGCCGGTCCGCACTCCGACGCGGCGCCGCGGTGTCAGCCCGCCGTACCGACGGCGAGGGGCTGCGCCCCCTGGCCCTGCCGGATCCGCTCCGCCTGCACGGCGGTGACGGCCCGCACGGCGAACGCACCGGCCACGGCAGCCCCGATGACGACGGCGTCGGACACGAGCAGCGGCCACACCTCGCTGTACGCACGGGCGATGATCTTGTCGGTGGAGTCCTTGTAGAGGATCCCGACCCCGCTGAGCATGCCGACCAGCCAGAGCCCCCACCACACATTGACGGAGACGGGCAGCTTGCGACCCGGAGCGGTGGTCCGGAAGGCATCGACGACGATCCCCCGCGGGAACCACAGGTTGACCACGGGCACGATCCACCCGAGAAAGACCCAGATCCCGGCGTACTTCGGCGCCTGCCCCGACAGCGCACGCGCGTTGTCCCGCATCCGCCCGAGCCAGGCGAGGAAGAGAAGCGCGCACAGGAAGGTGAGGCCGCCCCCGACGGAGGTGACGAGGTGGTACGAGTCCTCCAGCCCGTTGAGCGGCCGGTGCACCCCCTCGCCCTGGTCCGGCGGCCCCGAGGCAGGCTCCCCCGCCACGGCCAGCCGCACCTCCCACACGGCCCGCACGACCCACGCGAGCCCCGCGATCAGGAGTGCTCCGGCGGCCAGTTGCCCGGACAACAGGACGGGCCGCAGGGCGAGACGCGGTGGGGCGACGGGCTGGGCTGTCTCTTCGTTCACCGGCCCATCCTCACCCATGAGGGGCACCGGTCGCCAGGGCCGGTCAGGCCCTGACCGTGAGGCGGAGCCGGCCGCCCCACGTGGTCGGGTCGGTGGTGTCCTTCGTGCTGTGTACGTACTCCGAGCGCACCCGGAAGCGCTGGTCGACCGACCGATATCGCCGTCGTCGGACAGACGTGTCCGAGGCGCGTGGAGCTCCTGGAGAGACAGTGAACGCGCAAGGCGGACAATAGGTCCCGTACATGACAAGGTTGTGGCTCGCCACCGGCTTCTTCGTTGACGCCCGGACGGGCCGGGCGCAAGGCTGGGGCGACACCGACGCGGATTCACGGGGGAAGACGCCGATGAGGAAAATCCTCAACACTGCGCACGTATACATGATCATCGGGGTGGTCAGCGGCCTGTACTACCGGGAGCTGACCAAGGCCGAGGACTTCGAGGGCGACACCCAACTCGCCGTGGTGCACACCCATGTACTGGCACTGGGCATGCTGTTCTTCCTGGTGGTCCTGGCGCTGGAGAAGCAGTTCACCCTGACCGGCCACCGTTTGTTCGGCTGGTTCTTCTGGATCTACAACGCCGGCCTGGCGGTGACCGTGGGCATGATGACCCTGCACGGAACCCTGACAGTCCTCGGCCGGTCCGGTGGAGGAGCGATCGCGGGGATCGCCGGTCTGGGCCATGTCCTGCTGACGGCGGGCCTGGTCCTTCTCTTCGTCACGGTGGGCAAGTGCCTGCCGGCCGCGGCTCGACCGGCAGACACCGAGGTCAGCCGGTCGAAGGCCGCAGCCCCTTCAGCTTCTCCGGGTTCACCTGAAGGCGCAGGTTCTTGATGCCGTCCGCCGCCAGGTCGTAGGTCAGGGCGGCCACCGGCACCTCGGCCAGAGTGAAGAGAATGCCCGACTCGCCGTTGATGTCGGCCAGTCGGAAGGTGATGCCGGCCGACTGGGGCTTGGCCAGGACGCCGAGGATCCACCGTGCCACATGGTCCTGGCCGTACAGGGGGCGGCGGGCCGCGGTGACCTTGCCGCCGCCGTCGGACCAGCAGGTGACGTCCGGGGCGAGGAGTTCCATCACCGCGTTCAGGTCGCCGCCCGCGCACGCCTCGATGAACTGGGCGGTGATCCGGGCCCGCCGGTCCGGGTCCGTGTCGTAGCGGGGGCGGCGCGACCGGACGTGGTTGCGGGCGCGGTGGGCGATCTGGCGGACGGTGGGTTCCGGGCGGTCCAGGATGCCGGCGATCTCCGCGTGGGAGTAGCCGAAGACCTCGCGCAGGACGAACACCGCCCGCTCCACCGGGGTCAGCGTCTCCAGGATCACCAGCATGGCCGTCGACACACTGTCCGCCAGTTCCGTTTCCTCGGAGACATCGGGGGAGGTGAGCAGGGGCTCGGGCAGCCAGGGCCCCACGTACTGCTCGCGGGTCGCCCGGGCCGAGGTCAGCCGGGTCAGCGAGAGGTTCGTGACGGTGCGGACCAGGTAGGCGCGGGGGTTGCGGACTCCCGAGCGGTCCGCCGCGTTCCAGTTGAGCCAGGCGTCCTGGAGGACGTCCTCCGCGTCCGCCACGCTGCCCAGCATCCGGTACGCCGTCGCGAACAGCAGCCGCCTGTTGTCGAGGTACGGGTCCGGGTCCGGGACGGGCTCCCGTGCGGGCTCCGGCTCCGGGTCCGGAGCAGAGGTCCGGTCGCGCTTTCCCTCCATGCTCTCCATACTCTCCGTGCTCCCCGACTCTCCGTACTCTTCGCGCTCTCCGTACCCCCCGCGGGGTCAACCCGTCAGGGCCGCTGCGCTCATGTCCGGGGCGGCTGCGGCCCCCGTCCTCGCACGCCCTGCCCTCGACACCGCCGCCATCACGTTCATGCGCCTGCTCAGCCGGTAGAACGGCAGCGGGCTCCCGCTCACCAGTTCCTTGTACCGCACCGCCGCCCGGCCCTTCAGGTACACCCGCCGCGGGGTGTCGTCCGCGTGCGTGAACTGGATGACCGCGTCCCGCCGGCCGAGGCTCACCGGCTGGTGGACGTAGCCGAAGCGGAAGGGGCGGACCGGGCGGCCGCGCAGCAGGCGGGCGATCGCGTCCGCCGTGTACGCCGCCGTCGGCATCCCGCTCTGGCAGGTGCCGTGCAGCCTGCCCCAGGGCATGTGGACCGCCGCCGCGTCCCCGATCGCGTGGATCTCGGGGTGGGAGACCGAGCGCAGGGTCTCGTCCACGAGCAGCAGGCCCCGCTCGTCCACCGCCAGGCCCGCGCGCGCCGCCAGCGGCGACACCCGGACGCCCGCCGTCCACACGCACACCGCCGACTCGGGCGCCTCGCCCGTCGCCAGCTCCACCGCGTCGGGCAGCACCCTGGTCACCCGGGCGCCGGTGCGGACCGTGACACCGAGCCGGGACAGGGCGCCGCGCAGATACGACCGTGCCCGCTCGCCCATCATCGCGCCCGGTTCCTCCGCACAGAGCAGGGTCACCGAGAGCCCGGGGTACGACTCCGCGATCTCCGTCGCCGCCTCGACGCCGGTCAGGCCGCCGCCGCAGACCGTCACGGTGCCGCCCGCGTCCGCCGCCTCGGCCAGCCTCACCGACAGCCGGCCCGCCGGGCCGTGGCCGTCCAGGGTGTACGCGTGCTCCTCGGCTCCGGGCACCCCGCTGGTGTCGGCCCGGCTCCCGAGGGCGTAGATGAGGGTGTCGTACGGCAGTACAGCCGAATGCCCGCCGCCCTCCCCGCCCTCGCCGCTCTCGCCGCTCTGACCGCTCTGACCGCTCTCGGCCACCGTCACCGTGCGTGTCCGCGGGTCCAGGGCCGTCGCGCGTCCCCGGACGAAGGCGACGCCCGTGCCCGCCAGCAGGTCGGGGATGTGGTGCACGGCGAGGCCCTGGCCCGTCGCGGCCTGGTGCATGCGCAGACGTTCGGTGAAGCGGACGGTGGGGTTGACCAGGGTCACCCGGACTCCGGTGCGTCGGGTGCGGTGGGCCAGGCGGATCGCGGCCAGCATGCCGGTGTAGCCGCCGCCCAGGACCACGACCCGGTGTCCGTCGCCCGTCCCTCGTCCGGCCTTCGGCTGCTTCGGCATGTCCACTCCCGGGGTCGGGTCACCGGGTCTCGTCGTCCGTGGTCCGGTTCTGCCGGTGACGACCATGGGACAGACAGGGCTGTTCGAACGTGACAGACAGCCAATGTGAACCACGTCACATATCGCGGGTGGGAGGGGTCAGGCGGCGCTGCCGTCCGGCTGGTACGTGGCGAGCACCCAGATCACGAAGAAGTCGATGCCGATGATGACGAGCGCCCAGATCGGCGCGTACGGCAGGAAGAGGAACTGGGCGATCATGCTCAGGGAAGCGAGGCAGATGCCCACCGTCCGCGCCCACTCGACCTTGTTGAGGATGCCCACGCCGGTGAAGATGCCCAAGACGCCCAGGATGAGGAGAATCCAGCCCCAGCCGGTGAGGTTGATCTTGTAGACGTAGGAGTCGATGCGGGAGTAGACGTCGTCGGCCGCGAGCGCCGAGATGCCCTGGAGCACGGCGAGGACGCCTTCCACCAGGAGCAGCACCCCCGCGAAGAAGACCCCTCCCTCGACCCATCCGGGGTTCGGCGTCCGGGCCCGTTGGGTGTGCTGCGTCATGGCCGTACCTCCGCCGTCGTGACCCCGAGTCGGTCGTAGTACGACGATCCGGCCCACTCGGCCGGCCGACCACGGGGGGTGCTCCGTACGGGTGAGCCGGCCGGCGGAGGCGGGACGGCTCAGGCCATCCAGAAGAAGACCGCCGTCATCCGCTTCTCCTCCAGCGTCCGGCCGAAGTAGCCGGTCGCGCTGTGCACGAGGTTGGCGTTGTAGAGGAGCAGGCGGTTGTACTTGTGCGGGACGCGGACGTCCTCCTCGAAGGCGTCGGGGCTGACGAAGCGGGTGCCGAGGGCCTCGACGAGGTTGTTGTGCGGGGCCTGGACGACGTTGCCGCCGAGCCGGCCGCCGGACAGGGACTGACGGAAGAAGCTGGTGCCGCAGTCCTTGGGCACGTGCGGGTTCAGGTACAGCACGGCCGCGTACCGGCACAGCGCACGGGAGTCCGTGTGCGGGCGCGGCGCGCTCTCGCCCTCGCCGACCACCTGCACACAGTTGTGATTCAGGGTGCCACCGCCGGGCGTCTGCTGCACCCACAGCTCCTTGGCCCCGGTCGACTTCTTCACCAGCCGCTCGATACGGCCGAGTTCACCGGGTTCCAGGCCGGGCATCGCACGCAGTCCGGGCCAGGTCTCCGAGGTGTGGGGGTAACCCTTGACCCAGTCGTCCTTGGCCAGACACCGCTCCCGTACGGCCTCGACGTCCGGCAGGACGTCGTCGAGCACCCAGTAGTCGCGGCCCTTGGTGGGCTTGCGGTAGGGCAGGACGGGCAGGCCTGCGGGCGTTCTGGGGGGTGGCTGTGGGGGCATGCGGCGAATCTAGGGCTGCGTTTCCTCTGCCTTCTCCCGGAGAAAGGTCAACTCTCCGGCGGAAGGGTCAACCTTTGACCAACAACGGTCCACGCGACGGCCGGTGGAGCCGTCGCGGGACGCCGGGAGCCGGCCGGCGCGAGCCCCGGTAGAAATTCTTTACTCGAAACCACCGATACGAATCGTCTCCGCATCCGTACTGCTGTGCGTCCGAACCGCCTGCGGGCGGGATCCATGGCCGGGCAGGAGGCACGGTGCGCTTTTCGCGGAACGCGACGGGAACTCTCTTCGTGGGCGGTGCAATGGCCCTGACCCTCGGCGCGCTCGTCTACCCGAGCATGCTCGGTCTGAGCACCGTCTCCAGCTCACCCACACAGATCATCGCCCAGACACAGTGGGGGCCGCTCACCGAAGGCGACCGGGACTTCGTCGTCAAGGTGCGCGCGGCCGGCCTGTGGGAGTACCCGCTCGGTCAGATCGGGCTGCAGAAGGGGACCACGAAGGGGGTGCTCGAGGCCAGCAAGCACCTGGTCGACGGGCACGCCGCGCTGGACGCCAGCTGCCGCAAGATCGCGCCCATGCTGAACGTCACCCTGCCCAATGTGGCAAGCCCCCAGCAGGAGGGCTTCGTCACTCAGCTGAAGGCGGAGAGCGGCAAGCAGTTCGACACCGACTTCGCCAACATCCTGCGGATGACCCACGGCTCGATCTTCAACACGATCGCGAAGATCCGCTCCACCACCAAGAACTCACTGGTGCGCGCCCTCGCCGACCAGGCCAACGACACCGTGCTCGACCACATCACGGTGATGGAGAAGACGGGTCTGGTCGACTTCGACCAGACCATCTTCCAGCAGACCACCCCGCCGAAGCTGCCCTCCTCCGACATGACTCCGCCGCCGCCGATCGCGGGCCAGCCGGAAGTGGTCCTCACTCCGCCGCCGAACGCCACTTCCACGCCTCTGGACCTCAGCCGCCTGAGCGGCGGCGGAGGCGGCTCCGGGAACACCGCGCCCAGCCCGAGCCCCAGCCCGACGGTGGGCTAGGTCCGGGACGTAGGGGGCCGCGCCGCCGGTCCCCCGTTCCGGCCCGACCCGTCGGGCCTGTCTGTCCTAGGCCCGCTCCACGGTCTCCAGGTACAGCTTCACGAAGCGGTCCACGTCCACCTCCAACGCCACGTCCACCAGGGCCTGTTCGCGGGCACCCTCGTGGATCTCGGACTCGCCGGGGCGGGGGCGGCGGTCGACGATCGTCTGACCGCGGGTCGGGCCCGGGGCGAGGGAGACCTCGACCGGGAGGAGGCGGGTGGCGATGCCTGCCGGGTCGGCGACCGCGCACACCGCGCCGGCGTCGCCGATGCCGCCGGCCTCCTCGGCCTCCGGGGCGCCGCCCTGCGCGGTGGGCCGGTGGGCGAGCAGCTCACCGGCCAGCCGGGTGCCGGGATCGGTGCTCGCGCGCAGCCGGTGGACATCGGTGCCGGGTACCACGACCTGCATGAACACATCGAGGCCGTACATCGTGATCGGCACTCCGGCGGTGAGCAGGACCGCCGCGGCCTCCGGGTCGTGCCAGACGTTGAACTCCGCGACGGGTGTCGCGTTCCCGACCTCCACGGCGCCGCCCATGAACACGATCCGCTCGATGTTCCGCGTCACCTCCGGGTGGGTGCGCAGGAGGAGCGCGATGTTGGTGAGCGGTGCGGTCGGGATCAGGGTGACCGGGCGCGGGGAGGCCAGGATCTCTCGGTGCAGGAGGGTCACGGCATCCACGTCGGCGGGAGTGCGGCCGGGCGCGGGCAGACCGAGGTCGCCCATGCCGTCCGTGCCGTGCACATGCTGGGCCGAGCGGGCCGGCTCGATCAGCGGGCGCGCGGCGCCCCGCGCCACCGGGATGTCGGGGGCGCCCGCCTGCTCCAGCACGGTCAGGGTGTTGCGGACCACCCCGTCGACGTCCGTGTTCCCGGCCACGCAGGTCACCGCCCTGAGGTCCAGGCCCGGGTGGCGTACGGCGAACAGCAGGGCCAGGGCGTCGTCGACGCCGGTGTCGCAGTCGATGATCACGGGGATGGGCTGACCGGTCACAGCGGACTCCTTCCGTCGTACCGACCCTAGATCAGGACCAGAGCACGGTGCCGCGTGCGGCCACCCGGTCGGTGATGCGTCGCAGCAGCTCGGGCACCGGGAGCGGACCGGGTCGCCGGCCGTCCCGCAGGCGCAGGGCCGCGAGACCGGCCTCGGCCTCCCGCTCGCCGATCACCGCCTGGTACGGGACCAGCCGGGCCGCCCGGATGCGGGCGCCCAGGGTGCCCTGTCCGGGGCCGGCGAGTTCGGCGCGCAGGCCCTGTGCGACCGCCTCCCGGACCACCGCCGCCGCCCGCTCGGCCTGTTCCTCGGCGACCGGCAGCACGGCCAGCTGCACGGGGGCCAGCCAGGCCGGGAAGGCCCCGTCGTGCGCCTCGACGAGATGGGCCACGGCCCGCTCCACGCTGCCGATGACGCTGCGGTGCACCATCACCGGCCGGTGCTTCGCGCCGTCGGCACCGATGTAGTGCAGGTCGAAGCGGGCGGGCTGGTGGAAGTCGATCTGCACGGTGGACAGGGTGGACTCGCGGCCGGCCGGGTCCGCGATCTGCACGTCGATCTTGGGCCCGTAGAAGGCGGCCTCGCCCTCCGCCTCCTCGTACTCGACGCCGCCGGCGGCGAGGACCTCCTTCAGCAGCGCGGTGGCCCGGCGCCACAGCGCGGGGTCGGCGACGTACTTGCCGCTCTCGCCGGGCAGTGAGAGGCGGTGGCGTACGGCCTCGATGCCGAGGTCGGCGTAGGCGCGGGCGATCAGCTCCAGGGCGGCGCGGGCCTCGTCGACGGCCTGGTCGAGGGTGCAGAAGATGTGGGCGTCGTTGAGCTGGATGGCGCGCACGCGGGTCAGACCGCCGAGGACGCCGGACAGTTCGGCGCGGTACATGGTGCCCAGCTCGGCGATGCGCAGGGGCAGTTCGCGGTAGCTGTGGGAGCGGGAGCGGTAGATCAGGGCGTGGTGGGGGCAGAGGCTGGGGCGCAGCACGACCTCCTCCGACTCCTTGGCGCCCAGTCTCATCGGCGGGTACATGTCGTCGCTGTAGTGGTCCCAGTGCCCGGAGATCTCGTACAGCTCGCGCTTGCCGAGCGCGGGCGAGTACACGTGCCGGTAGCCGGCGGCGCGTTCCGCCTCCCGGATGTACTCCTCCAGGGTGTGCCGTACGACGGCCCCGTCCGGGAGCCAGTAGGGCAGGCCCGCGCCCATCAGCGGGTCGGTGTCGAACAGGTCGAGTTCACGGCCGAGGCGGCGGTGGTCGGGCATCCGGTCGTTCATGGGGGTCTCCTCGCTGCGGGAGGCGGACACCGCGGGACACGCCGAAGCCCCGGGGCGTTCGCCCCGGGGCTTCGGACTGGGTCAGGTGTCAGCGCGCCGGGACGGTCTCCGGCGTCGTCGTGCTCTGCGGGCACTGCTGGGCGCGCTGCATACGGCGACCGTAACAGCGCTGCCGCGGGCGAGGCCACGGGTTTTCCCCGCCCTCACCCGGACGGCCCGGAGCGCTGGTGGGCGGGTCCGGCCGATGGTGCCGTGAGAGCAGGCACCCCCACCGGCCCGCCCAGGAGGCATCCCCGATGACCGCTGCGATACGCCCTCGCGCCCTCCCGCTCGCCGCTCTCTGCGCCGGCCTCCTCGCCCTCACCGGCTGCGCGGCCCTCGGCCTGGAGCGCCCGCCGAGCGCGCACCAGCCCCTCCCGACCGTCGACGGGTCCTCCGCCGCACCGAAGGCGTCGGCCCAGGGCGACGGATCCGTGCTGACCGACGCTCAGGCCCGGGCCGCACTCATCACGGAGACCGACCTCGGCGCGCCCTGGTCCGTGACGCGCGGGGCGGCCACCTGGCGGGACGCCCTGCTGAAGGCGAGCACCGCGGCCGGGGAGTGCCAGCGTCTGCTCGACGCCCTCTACGCCGACGAACTCCTCGGCGCGCCCGCCCGCGTCGCCGTCGGCCTCGACGACGCCGACACCGACGCCCAGCTCCGCTACCAGATCGGTGCCCGCCGCCCGGCGGACGTCGACGCCGCGCTGGCGTGGCTGCGGACGATGCCGGTCCAGTGCGCCCGGTTCACGGCCGCCACGGAAAGTGGCCTGATCGAGGACGTCCAGGTCAGCGAGGCCCCGCTGCCGGAGGTCGGGGATGTGCGCGCGGGCCTGCACGTCACCGTCGCCACCATGACGTCCGACGGGGAGGAGGTCGTCCTGACGATGGACGTGGCCGCCGTGCGCGTCGGCGAGGACGCCTTCACCCTCACCAACGCCGGTCTGGGCGACGTGCCCAACGACGCGACGCAGGCGGCCGTCCAGATCGGCGCGCTGCGCCTGGCGGATGTGCGCAAGCAGGGCCGGGCCCAGGTCTGAGGCCTACGGCTTCTTACAGGGTTCGGCGTCTCGTAGGAATCGGCCTTCCCGCAGGGATCGGCTTTCTCGTGAGGATCGGCCGGCCGCGCACCGGCCCGGGGGTCGTCACAGCGGAGGCTGGGCCGGTGCCGGGCCCAGCGTGGTGGTGCCGGGGGCCGTGCGGTGGCCCAGGCCGGTGCGGTAGGCGTCCAGGGCCGCTTCCACCCGGCCCGTGCGGCGCAGGAGGTCGCCGAGCAGGCGGCACAGGTCGGCCAGGTCGCCGGCCGCGCCCGCCCGTTCCAGCAGACTGAGGGCGCGGACGTAGTGCTCCTCGGCGGCCTCGGTGTCGCGGGCGTCCTCGGCGATGATGCCGAGGAGACGGTGTGCGGCGGCCGCGTGGACGGCGCCGCGTTCGGAGGAGAGGTCGCCGAGAACGCCGTTGAGGAGGTCGGCGGCCTCCTCCGACTTGCCGCGCCGGTGCAGGACGTCGGCGAGTTCCACGGCGGCCTGGCTGCGGTAGAGGGCGGCCCGGGTCTGGGCGAGCATGGTGAGGGCCTGGCGCAGCTCGGCCTCGGCACGGTCGAGGTCGCCGTCCTGGGCGCAGACGTAGCCGCGCATCCAGTGGCAGTTGGCGAGTTCGGTGCGCAGCTGGAGCTGGCGGTACAGCTCGGCGGCCTTGGCGAGGGAGGCGTCGGCCTCGGCGACCCGGCCCTCGGCGAGCAGGGTGCGGGCGACCGAGCGGTGCATTCGGGCGATCAGCGCGGGGTCGGCGGCCTGCGGGGCCAGCGCGAGGGCGAACTCGGCGGCCTGGGCGGCGCGGGCATGGGCGCCCATGTCCATGTAGGGGCCGATGGCGCTGGCGTAGAGGAGCAGCAGGGCGTCGGGATCGTGCAGGCCGCCGCGGTTGAGTTCGTCGAGCGTGGATTCCAGGAGGTAGACGGCGTAACGGAGTTCACCGGCGAGGTAGTGGGAGATCGCGCGGCCGCGGATCGCCGGGACGCGGCAGGGCAGGGACTCTTCGGACAGCCGGTCCTCGGCCCGCTCGAAGTGCTCGCGCGCCTGGGCCAGCTCACCCGTCTCCAGGGCGCATTCGCCGAGTCCCAGCAGTGCCGTCGCCTGCTCGGAGGCCAGTTGGTGGGTCTCCGCCTCGGTGAGCAGCGCGGCGTACTGCGCGGCCGCCTCCTCCGCCCTGCCGTCGGCGAGGGTGCGCTGGGCCCCGGTGAGCCGCAGCCTGAGGTCGGTGGCGAGGCGGGCGGGGCGGCCGACGGCCAGTTCCTCGAAGGCGACGCCGAGGCGGCCGGCGATGTGCCTGAGCGCCTCGTCGGAGGCGCGGACCCGGCCCGCCTCCAGGGTGGAGATATAGGCAGGCGTGTAGGCCGGCTCTGCCAACTGCCGCTGGGTCAGTCCGCGTTCGCTGCGCAGCTGCTGCACGCGCCGCCCGATGACCTCGGGATCGTCCCGTTCCCGCATTTCCTGCTCCCCCAACTCCCCTGGAACCCCTTGCCGTTCGCGTCCGGCAGCCCCTAGGTTAAACGGCGGATTAAGCATGCTTAACACGTCGCTTGTTGCGAGGTCGCCGTGCATGGACGTACATCCGAACCCTACGGACGCCCCAGCGCACTCCCCCTCTCCCGGCTCCGCCCGAGCGCGGGTGCCTCCACCGCCAGAGGCGTGGCCGCTGCCGTGCTCGCCGTCGCGGCCCTGATCACGGCGGCGAACGCGGGACCGGCCCGGGCGTCGGACGTCCCGTCCGGCCCGACGGCCGTGCAGCAGTCTCGGCCCTGACGGTTCAACTCCCCGTAAGGCCAATGCATTGGCCTACGCTTGCCCCGTGACCTCAGCCGCAGCGCGCACCGCTCTGGATCTCACCGCCGGTCTCCCGGTCCAGGACCTGGAGGACCTCTACCGCGACCTGCACCGTCACCCCGAACTGTCCCTGCGCGAGCACCGCACGGCAGGCAAGCTCGCCGGCCTGCTCGAGGACGCCGGGTTCGAGACGGCCGAGGGGATCGGCGGCACCGGGGTGGCGGGGGTGCTGCGCAACGGTGACGGGCCGACGGTGCTGCTGCGCGCCGACATGGACGCGCTGCCGGTACGGGAGGAGACCGGGCTGCCGTACGCCTCGGAGACGGACGGGGTGATGCACGCCTGCGGGCACGACCTGCACGTCACCTGGCTGGCGGGCGCGGCCGGGGCGCTGGCGGCCGGGCGGGAGACCTGGGGCGGCACCCTGCTGGTCGTGGGCCAGCCCGCCGAGGAGACCGGGCAGGGCGCGGCCCGGATGGTCGCGGACGGGCTGTACGAGCGTTTCGGGCGGCCGGACGTGCTGCTCGGGCAGCACGCGGCCCCGGGCCCGGCGGGCCTGTACGCGCACGCACCGGGCCTGATCATGTCGGCGTCGACGGACGTGGACATCGTGGTGCACGGCCGGGGCGGCCACGGTTCCCGGCCGGAGTCGACCGTGGATCCGGTGGTGACCGCCGCCCATCTGGTCGTCCGCCTGCAGTCGGTCGTCTCCCGGGAGCTGGCCGCCCGTGAGGCCGCGGTGCTGACCGTGGGCCGCATCGAGGCGGGCACCCGGCACAACATCATCCCGTCCGAGGCGCGCATCGCCCTGAACCTGCGCACCCAGTCCGAAGAGGTGCGCGAGCGGATGCTGGCCGCGATCCGCCGTATCGCGCGGGGCGAGTGCCTGGCGGCCGGCTGCCCGCGCGAGCCCGAGGTGACCGTCGGCGACACCTTCCCGGTCACGGTCAACGACGCGGGCACGGACGCCACGGTGGCCGCCGTGCACGGCGAGGTGTTCGGCGCGGGTTCGGTGTTCGACCCGGGCCCGGCGATGGGCAGCGAGGACTTCCCGCAGCTGGCGCTGGGCTCGATCCCGTACTCGTACTGGTTCGTGACGACCACCCCGGCCGAGGTGTGGGAGAAGGCGCCCGGCGCGGGCTTCGAGGAGAAGTTCGCGGCTGTGCCGAGCAACCACAGCCCCCACTTCGCTCCCGATCTGTCCACAGTCGTCCCGGGTGTCGGGACGCTGGTGTCGGGGGCGCTCGCCTTTTTGTCTGTGGCATGACCTAGTCTTCGCGACCTAGTCTTCACTCACCCGCCACACATGGCTCACAGGGGACTCACACCACAGCCGTGCCGCGTGGCGCCCATGCCTTCATTCGTTCCGGGGGGTTCGAATCAGCGTGCGTATGCGCACTCTTCCCGCTGTCGCCGCACTGGCGGCACTCGTCGGCTCCATGGCGCTCGCCGCGCCGTCGTACGCCGACACCGACCGGCCCATTCCGCTCTGGGACGCCGGCGACACCGTGGTGGACGGTGTCCACCAGCACATCTTCCTGGCCGACAGCTACCACAACCAGATCGTGGTCACCGACTCCGCGGGCAAGGCGGTCGGCACGATCACCGGCCTGCCGCAGGTCAGGGACCTCGATCTGAGCCCGGACGGCAGCACCCTGTACGCGGCGGTCTCCGGCGCCGACAAGATCGTCGCGATCGACACCGCACAGCTCGCGCAGACCGCCGAGTACCCGACCGGCGCGGGCACCGCCCCCTCCCGCCTCGCCTACGCCGACGGAAGGGTCTGGTTCGGGTACGGCGACCAGTGGGAGTCCGGTCTGGGCGTGGTGGACCTGACCGCCGAGACGCCGAAGGTCACCCTCGACCTGGCCGCCGGCCACGACTTCGCCAGTCCGCCCAAGCTGTATGCGGATCCGGACAACCCCGGCACGCTGCTCGCCCTGGACGCGGGCATCAGCTCCGGCCCGATCGTCGTGTACGACGTGTCGTCCGGCACCCCGGCGATCCGTGTCACCGAGAACAAGGGCGGTTTCTACCACGACGCGGCGCTCACGCCCGACGGACTGAACGTCGTGGTCGCCGGTCCGGGCAACCGGGCCCTCACCGAGTACCGGCTCTCCGACCTGGCCGAGGTGCGCACCTACCCGGTCAAGGACGAGCCGGAAACGGTGAGCATCGCCCCGGACGGCACCGTCGCGGCCACGGTCCTCGACACCGAGGACATCGGCGACACCTACGTCTTCACCAACGGCCCCGACAAGCCCAGCGTCCGCAACATCTCGCACAACTGGATGCCGTGGGGTGCGCACGCGATCAGCTGGTCGGCGGACGGCGCGAAGCTGTTCGTGCAGACGGGCTCGGGGGAGTCCACCCGGCTGCACGGGATCGACGAGCCCCGCAAGTACCAGGCGGTGCTGACCGCCGACGCCCCGTCGACCGCGCCGCGCGCCAAGTCCCTCACGGTCACCGGCAAGCTCACCTCCGGGCTGGCCCTGCCCGCGGGCACCCCGCTGAAGGTGACCCGCACCGACATGGAATCGCCGAACGGCAAGTCCCTCGGCACCAAGCCCCTCGGCAGCGGCGGCAGGTTCAGCTTCACCGACACACCGCCCTCCGGCGGGAAGGTCACGTACACGGTGACGTACGAGGGTGACGCCACGCACTCGTCCGCCAAGGCCGCCGACTCGGTCGACGTGTCCCGCGCCAAGCCGGCGCTGACGGTCAGCAACAACGGCAAGGTGTACTCCTACGGCAAGGACGTGAAGTTCACGGCCCACCTGGGGACGACGTACAAGAACCGCACGGTGGAGATCTGGGCCGACCCCTTCGGCTCCGACAAGCCGAACAAGCTGGTGAAGTCCGGCAAGGTCAACTCCCACGGCGACCTGTCGGTCACCCTGGACCTGAAGCGGGACACCAAGGTCACCGCGAAGTTCACGGGCGACTCCCGCTACCAGTCCCGGTCGGCCTCCAGCACGGTCGGCGCCAAGGTGAGCGTGTCCACGTCGGTCAGCAAGCACTACAAGGCGAAGAGCGCGTGGGGTCACACCTACTACTTCTTCCACAAGTCGAAGAACCCGCTGTTCACGACGAAGATGCCGTACTACCCGAACCGCCACCAGCGCTTCGACTTCGAGGTGTACTACCAGGGCAAGTGGCGCTCGGGCGACTCGCAGTACTTCAAGCTCGGTACCGCGGGCATCTCCGAGGTCGAAGTGACCGGCAACCACGGCTCGGACGTCGGCTGGCGCTTCCGGATGCGCTCGGACTACATCAACGGCTCCTCGGGTGACACGGTGAACTCCACGACGTACGGCGCCTGGAAGTACTTCACCTTCACCAGCTGAGCCGCCAGGGCCTACTGGGCCTACTGGGCCTGGAGCTGCCGCAGGTGCCGCTGGACGTTCTCCAGTGCGCCCTGCCGGCGGCCCGGCACCCTGAGTCTCAACTCCGCGAGCGCGGGCCCGAGTTCACGGGCCCGCGCCGCGTCGTCGATACGCCCCCACTGATGGTGGGCCCGGTCGGCGGCCGCCTCCACGGCAGGCGCGTCCGGTGCCTGCCCGGCGGCCAGCCGCACCTGCGCCACGCCCAGCCAGGCCAGGCAACTGCGCGCCGCGTCCCCCGCGAACATCGCGAGATCGGCGCGTACTTCGGCCCAGTGCAGCGCCTCGTCGGACGCGGGGCCCCGGGCGTGCACGGCGGCCTGCTCGCACCGGGCGGCGAGCACCTCGGCATCGGCGTGCCGCCCGGCCTGGACGGCGGCGCTGATGGCGGCGTGGGGGTCGCTCTCCACGAGCGGCGGGGCAACTCCCGTCCCGTAGGGGGAGTTCCCCCGCTCGAACGGGGCCGAGGGCGGGGGAGTGCGCGGACGAGACGGTTCGGGCCGGTACGGCGGCCCGGGGACACCGCCGGGGACGACGCCCCCGGGTACGAGGCCCCCGACGCCGGCCAGCACCAGGTCCCGCCCCGCGCCGGCTTCGGGCATCCGCGCCAGCGCCTGCTCGTGCAGCTGGGCGAGAGGCGGCCGGTGTCCGCTGCGCAGCAGCGTCGCCACCGCCTTCATGTACGACGGCTCGGCCAGGCCCCGCCGGCCGGACGACGCCGGTGCGACACGGCCGTACACCGCCGCGGTGCGGCCCGAGTCCAGCGGACGCTCGGCCAGGTGCCGCCAGGTCTCCGCGTCCGCGTGCAGGTCGACGACGAGCGCGGTGTCCCCGGCGGAGCGCAGCCGCAGCTCCTCGCGGATCCAGTGCCAGGGCAGGGCCGTGTAGCGCACCGTGGCCGGGGTGGTGCGGGCCAGGGCGAGGTGGGGCAGGTGCTGGCGGCGGTCCAGGTGCAGTTGCCCGGTGATGTACACGGTGAGCGGTCCGGGCGCGGCCGCGGCGGCGCGCAGCCGGGTGAGGACGGCCTGCGGCTCCAGCGGGTCGGCGAGTTCGACCACGTTGGCGGTGTCGGTGCCGGACAGCACGGCGGGGGCGACCGCGGCCAGAACGGGCAGCACACCGGCCGCGTCCACCAGGCGCCCCCGGCCCAGCGGTGAGGCCGCGAGCAGCAGCACGGTTCCGGCCATCGTCCCTCCCCTGTAGATCGCCCTGCAGTCAGCACCGTAACCGCTGCTGCTGCAAAGGCGCTTCTCAGGACTGCAAACGTCCCCGTACGGGGTCTTCGCCCGGCAGCCGCCGGATGGCGAAGACCGTGGTGTCGTCGCCCAGGTGACCGCCGCTGTGCCGGAGCACGCCGTCACGGATCCGGCGCACCAGCCGCCCCGGCTCGGCCCGGCCCGGGTCGGCCTCGACCGCCCGGACCAGCTCCCGGACCAGCGGGTAGAACTCCCCGTCGGCGTCCCGGGCCTCGGTCACCCCGTCGGTCACCAGCAGCAGGGTCTCCTCGCGGTCCAGCGGCACCCGGTGCAGCGGCGGCGGGCCGCCGTCCACCAGGTCGCCGAGCCCGAGCGGCAGCCCGTCGCCGCCCGGCAGGGCGCGGACACCGTGCGGGCCGACGGCCAGCGGGGGCTCGTGGCCGAAGTTGATCACCTCGACCGTGCCCGGGGCGTCCTCGGAGAAGCCGAGCAGCACGGCGGTGGCGAAGCGGTCGCCGTCGTTCCGGCCGAGGGCGGTGGTGTGCCCCCGGTGCCGCCGGATGCGGATCTCGAGCCGCTCGGCGACGGTCGCCAGGTCCTTCTCGTGGTAGCCGGCCTCCCGGAAGGTGCCGAGCAGCGCGGCCGCCGTCTCCACCGCGCCCAGCCCCTTGCCCTGCACGTCCCCGACGAGGACCCGGGTGCCGTGCAGGCCGGGCTGGATGTCGTAGAAGTCCCCGCCGACCCGGGCGTCGACGTCCGAGGCCAGGTACACGCCCGCATGTTCCAGGCCCGCCCAGTGCGGCGGCAGCGGGCGCAGCACGGTACGGCGGGTCGTCTCGGCGATGTCCCGCATGTGCAGCATCTGCCGCTCGCCGCGCACTCGTACGGCACTGGCCAGCGTGGCCAGGACGCCGCCGAGGGCGACCAGCACGAAGTCGGCGAGGCCGGCCTGGTACTGCTGGGGCCAGGCGCTGTCCACGGCGACGTACGTCACCACCGACAGCAGCGCGAAGACGGCGGTCGGCCACACCCCGCAGAGCGCGGCGGCGATGCCGGGGACCAGGACGATCCAGGAGATGATCCGGAACCGCTCGGTGGTCCTGAGGTCCACCAGCGTGATGCCGAGGTACAGCAGCAGGGGCGGCATCCAGGCGATGCTCCGGCCACGGACCCGCAGCAACTGCCGCCGGCGCCGGTACTCCGGGTCCGTCACGGCGGGCAGCCCTCCATGTCGTTCAGACAAGCACGGGAACACCCGGGCCGCATCCGGGCACTCGTCACCCTCCTGGCCGACTTGCCAGGGCGTCCCCCCAGGTGTGCTCTGGAAGGCGGGGGCGAGGAGAGAGAGGAGTGCTGTCATGGCTCAAGCGGCACCCACGTCCGGCGGAACGCCCCGGCACGCCCGTCCGGCCGTGACCGGCGGCCCCACGACCGATGTCTTCGACGCGCGCACCCACAGGATCGCCCGGGTGGCCGTGCCGATCGTGCTGGCGTTGGTCTACGGCTACTGGGCGGCGGCCAACCGCCGCAGCGGCGGTCCCATCACCGGCTGGAACGTGCTGTTCGGGTTCGTCACGGCGATCGTGTTCGCGGTGGTGCTCATCGGACTGCTGACGGTGGCCCCGCGCCTGCGGCGGGAGGTGCACGCGCTGGCGTGGACCGCGTTCGTCGGCTGTGCGTTCGGGTTCCTGTACAGCCAGTCGGGCGCCTCGATCCTGCGGTCCGTAGGCATGTCGCTGGCGGTCTCGGTGGTCACCTTCGCCGTGTTCTTCTACCGGTTCTACACGCACGAGGACGCGGAAGGGCGCCGCATTCGCTGAGCATGCGGCACGCGCGCGGGCCCCGGCCGGGCAGCCCGGCCGGGGCTCACGCACTCCCCTGTGCTTCCCTCCTCCTCACCAGCACCAGGAAACACCCGTTCGAGGGTTCTCTCCACCGGAGAACGGAATCCCCAGTTCCACCAGGGGGCACGGCCGTTCGGTCCGATTTTTCCCCCGAACGCAGTCGTACCGGTCGCGCGACCGGCCCCGGGGACCTTGCCTGGAGGCGTGCCCCCACGCCTCAGGAGCGTCCTGTCGGCCGTACTGATCGCCCTGTCCTGCCTCCTCGTGCCGTTCGGCGCACTGGCGGCCTGGGCGTCGTACGGGCTCGCCGACACGGGCCGGTACGTCACCACGATGGCGCCGCTCGCCGCCGACCCCGACGTACGGGAAGCCGTCGCCGAGACGGTCGGGGACGGCATCCTGCGTGAGGTGGACCAGCGGATGGACGTCCGCCCGGTACGGGGCTCGGTCGCGCCGTTCGTGCACGACGCGGTGCGCTCCTTCACCCAGACCCGCGCATTCCGGCTGGCCTGGGACACCGGCAACCGGGTCACGCACGACGCGATCCTGCGCGCCCTGCGTGCGGAGGAACCCGCCGAGGAGGCGTTCGAGCGCCCGGTCACCGTCGACTTCGCCCCCGTCACCGCCCAGGTCAAACAGCAGCTCGCCCATGACCACATTCCGCTCGCGGCCCGCATCCCGGTGGAGCACACCGCGGTCGCCGTCCTCCCGGCGGACGAGGTGGGCCAGTTGAGGAAGGGATTCCACGTGCTCGAAGTCGCGGGTTTCTGGCTCCCGGTCGCGGCCGTCGTGTTCGCAGTCGCCGGGATGGCCCTGGCCGTCCACCGGCGTCGCGCGGTCGCGGCGACCGCGCTGGGCACGTCCCTGGGCGGCGCCCTGCTGGTCCTCGCCCTCGGCGTCGGCCGCAGCCTCACCCTCGCGGGCCTGCCCGCCGACGTGCCCCACCCGGCCGCGGGCGCCGTCTACGACGCCCTGACCGCCACCCTGCGCACCGCCTCCTGGCTGCTGCTGGGCCTCGGCCTCGCGGTGGCGCTGACGGCCTGGCTCACCCGCTCTCTGCGGCTGCCCCGCCCCGCGCGACGCCGGCGAGGGTCCGCAGCGCCCGCGCCAGCTCCGGCTCCGGAGCCGTCGCGAGCCCGAGCCTGACGGCGTCCGGGGTGCGGTTCGGGTCGACGGAGAAGGCCGTACCCGGTGTGACGGCGATCCCGTGCGCCAGCGCGGCAGCGGTGAAGGTGTCGGCCCGCCAGGGCGCGGGCAGTCGCCACCAGGCGAAGTAGGCGGCCGGATCGGACTGTACGGCGAAACCGTCCAGCTCCTCGGCGACCAGCCGCTGCCGCCGCCCCGCGTCCCGCCGCTTGGCCTCGACGAGCCGTGCCACGGTTCCGTCCCCGATCCATCGCACGGCCGCCTCCAGCGCGAAGGAACCCGCACTCCAGCCCCCGGACCGGACGGCCCGCGCCACCGCCTCGACCCGCCCGGCCGGTACGGCGACGAACCCGACGGTGAGGCCCGGCGCGACCCGCTTGGACAGCCCGTCGACGACGTGGACGAGCCCGGGGGCGAGGGCGGCGAGCGGGGGCCCGCCGCCCGGGTGCAGGAAGGACCAGATCCGGTCCTCCACGACCGGTATCCCCAAGCTGTGGATGACCTCGGCCAGGCGGGTCCGCCGCTCGGTGCCCAGGGTCCGCGAGGTCGGGTTGTGCAGGGTCGGCTGGAGGTACAGGGCGGACAGGGGAGCGGCGCGGTGGGCCGCCGCGACGGACTCCGCAAGGGGTCCCTCCGCGTCCGCCGCGAGCGGGACCAGGGTGCTGCCGAGCCGGGCCGCGATCTCCTTGACCAGCGGATACGTCAGCGGTTCGACACCGACGCGGCCGCCGGGCCCGACCAGGGAGGCGAGGGTGGCAGCGATGGCCTGGCGGGCGTTGCCGGTGAACAGGATCCTGTCGGGGTCGGGCCGCGGACCGCCCGTGGAAAGCAGCCCCGCGACCGCTTCCCGCGCCACCGCGCTGCCGGCGGCCGGGGCGGGCCGCAGCGCCTCGGCCAGCGCGTCCGGCCGCAGCAGGGGAGCGAGGGCGGGAGCCAGCAGCTCCGCCTGGTCCGGCGCGGACGGGTAGTTCAGCTCCAGGTTCACGCGCGCGGCACCGGCCGCCTCGGTCAGCGCGTGCCCCGGCTGCGCGTCCGGCCGGGCGGCCCGGACGAACGTCCCGCGCCCGACCTCGCCCACCACCAGCCCGCGGCGCACGAGTTCGGCGTACACCCGCCCGGCCGTCGAGGCGGCGATCCCGTGCCGCCGGGCGAACGCCCGCTGCGGCGGCAGCCGTTGCCCCGGCCGGAGCCGGCCGCCGCTGATGTCGCCTGCGATCCGGTCGGCGATACGCCGGTAGTCGTCCACAAGTCTCCCTGTCGTACGGCAGCGCACATTGCACCGAGAGCAAAGATTTTATTGCACCGAGAAGTTGGGGAGTCCTAGGGTCGATCACATGCCCCCCTTCCTCTCCTACGAGGACAAAAAACCCGGAGTCTCCTCCCGGGTACCCCTTGTCCTCGTCCACGGACATCCCTTCGACCGCACGATGTGGGCCCCGCAGCTGGCCGCGTTCTGCGCCGGCCGCCGGGTGATCGCCCCCGACCTGCGCGGCTACGGCTCCTCCGGCGTGACCCCCGGCATCGTCCCGCTCGGCCGCCACGCCCGGGACATCGAGGAGCTGCTGGACTTCCTGGCGGCGGACTCCTTCGTACTGGCCGGACTGTCGATGGGCGGCCAGATCGCCATGGAGTGCTACGCCCGCTTCGGCGACCGCATCCGGGGCCTGGTCCTCGCGGACACCTTCCCCGACCCCGAGACGCCCGAGGGCCGACGGGGCCGCAACGCCCTGGCCGACCGGCTGCTCGCCGAGGGCATGCGCGGCTACGCCGACGAGGTCCTGGAGAAGATGGTCGCGCCGTACGCCGGCCCCGAGGTCAAGGCCCATGTCCACCGCATGATGACGGCCACCTCCCCCGAGGGCGCCGCGGCCTCGCTGCGCGGCCGCGCCGAACGTCCCGACTACCGGCCCCTGTTGGCCGAGGTCACCGTGCCCACGCTGGTCGTGGTCGGCGCCGACGACACCTACACACCGGTGCCGGACGCGGAGGCGATGCACGCCGCGCTCCCCGACTCCGTGCTGCACGTGGTCGAAGGGGCGGCCCATATGCCGAACCTGGAGCGGGCGGGCGAGTTCAACAGGGTGTTGGCGGAATTCCTGACCGAGGTCGACTCGCGCTCGTAACCTCGGGACGTGACGCATGGCCCTGGACGCGGACCCGGTCCCTGGTCGGCCGGACTGCTGCTCGCCGGGGTGAGCGTGGTCGTCGGCTGCCGGGTGGCCGGCACCGACGGCATCACGCCCGTGCCGCAGCTGCTCGCCTTCCTGCCCTGGCTGCTCGTGCCGACGGGCCTCGGCCTGCTGTGCGCGCTGCTCGCCCGCTGGTGGCCGGGGCTGGTGTGGGGCGTCGCCGTACTCGGCCTGCTGGCCTGGTACATGGAGCCGTACGGGAAGACGAGCGAACCCGGCGGACAGCCGCTCGCCTCCCTGCGCGTGCTGACCTCCAACGTCGAGTTCGGACGCGGCACCCCCGCCCTGGTCCCGCGGATCCGCCGCAGCCACCCGGACCTCGTCTTCGTCGAGGAGTGCGAGTACACCTGCCGGGCCACGCTGGAACGGGACTTCGCCGGCACCTACCCCCACCGGCGGGCCGTGGCCGCCGGCGGCTCCCACGGCTCCCTCGTGCTGAGCCGCTTCCCGCTGAAGGCAACGGCCGGCGTCCCCGGCGTCATGGGCATGCCCGGCGCCGTCGCCGACGTGCGCGGCCACGCCGTGCGGGTCCAGCTCGCCCACCCCATGCCCCCGCTCCCCGGTCAGGTCGGCCTGTGGAAAAGGGAACTGGGCCGGCTCCGCGCCTTCGCCGCCGCCGACACCCGCGCCCCCACCATCCTCGCCGGCGACTTCAACGCCTCCCAGGACCACGCGGCCTTCCGCCGCATCCTCGACGCCGGCCTCACCGACGCCGCCCGCCTCGCCGGCCACGACCGCACCCCCAGCTGGCCCTCGCGGACCGCCTCCGTCATCGGCGCCCAGATCGACCACGTGCTGCTCTCCCCGGACTTCTCCGTGGCCGGTGCCCGGTTCCTGCGCCTGACCGGCACCGACCACCGCGCGCTCGTCGTCGACATCACGCTCCACCAGCGCAGATGACCCGGGACGCCCCGGAGCGAAACGGTCATAATGGGCGCATGTCCCGCGAGTTCCCCATCGGCCTCACCCCTCCCGACTGGCTGGTGCGGAACCTCCGGCCCCACCGGGCACCCGTCAACCGGGCCGCGGCGGCCCGGGCGGCCGTCGCCATGTCCGCACCCCTGGCGATCGGACTGGCCGCCGGGCAGCCCGCGTACGGCGCGCTCGCCTCCATGGGCGCGCTCAACGGCGTCATCGGCGACACCGCCGACGCCTACCGCATGCGCGTCATCACCATCGCCGTCCCGCAGCTCGTCGGCGCCGTCGGCGTCATCCTGGGCGCGCAGGTGTACGGGCGGGGATGGGTCGCGGTCGCCACCGTCACCGGCGTCGCCCTGGTGTCCGGGATGATCTCGACGATCGGCGCGGTGGCCTCCGTGTCCGGACTGCTGCTGCTCCTGAACGCCGTGATCGGCGCGGGACTTCCGCTCCCCGGGCCCTGGTGGGCCGCCCCGGCCCTGATGACCGGCGGCGGCCTGTTCGTCCTCGCCCTGGCACTGCTCGCCTGGCCGCTGCGGGCCGGAGTGCCCGAGCGCGCGTCGGTCGCGGCCGTGTACCGCACGGTGGCCGACCTCCTGGCCGCCTGCGGCGACTCCGACCGCTATGTCACCGTCCGCTTCGACGTCACCAAGTCCCTGAACCGGTCCTACGACCTCATCCTCGCCAACCGCGCCCGCCACCAGGGCCGCAGCCGCGAACTCACGCGTCTCCTGGCCCAGTTGAACGCACTCATCCCGGTGGTCGAGGCGGCACCCGCCGTCCACCTCGCCGGCCGGCCGCTGCCGCCGGAGGTCCCCGAGGCGGTCCGCCACCTGGCCCGGGCCGTCGAGAGCCGCCACTCGATCCCCGTGGGCCCGGCACACCTCCCCGCCCCCACCACCGAGACCGCCCGGGTCGTCGACCACGCCCTGCGCCACGCCGCCGAGGTCGTCACCTCCCCCGACGCCGACCCACGCGGCATCGACGACCGCCTCGGCCGCCCGGCCGCCCTCGGCATCCGCACCGCCCGCGCGGCCCGCAACGTCGTCCTGTCCGCCCACTCCTGGCGCTACGGCCTGCGCCTCGCCGTGTGCATCGGCATCGCCCAGGCCCTCGTCTCCCTGGTCCCGGTCCCCCGCTCCTACTGGGTGGCCCTGACCATCACCTTCGTCCTCAAGCCCGACTTCGGCTCGGTGTTCTCCCGGGCCCTGCTGCGCGCCCTGGGCACGGTGGCCGGCCTGGTGATCGCGGCGGCGGTACTGGCGGAAGTGCCACGCGGCTGGTGGGACGTCCCCGTGATGCTGTTGCTCGCCCCCCTGATCCCGGCACTGACCCCCCGGGGCTACGGCTACCAGACGGCGGCGATCACCCCGGTGATCCTCCTCCTCTCGGACATCCTCAACCACCAGGGCACGGCACTGCTGCTCCCCCGCCTCCTGGACTCCCTCATGGGCTGCGCGATCGCCCTCGTCGCCGGGTACCTCCTGTGGCCGGAGAGCTGGCACACCCGGGTCGGCGACCGCCTGGCGGACGCGGTGGCGGACACGGCGACATACCTGGAAACGGCCTTCGGCCCCGGCACCGACACCGCAGGCCGCGCCCGCATGCGCCGCCGCCTCTACCGCGATCTCTCGGCCATCCGCACGGAGTTCCAGCGGGCACTGACCGAACCCCCGCCCACCGGCAGCCGCGCCGCCGCCTGGTGGCCGCTGGTCGTCGCCGTGGAACGCATCGTCGACGCGACGACGGCGGCCCGGGTCCGCGTCCGCCACGGCGCCCGGCCCCCGTCGGCCGCCGAGGTCCGGCAGGTGGCGCTGCAACTGCGGGAACTGTCTCAGGGCGTACGCCGGGCGGAGACCCTCACCGCTGTCCGCACCCACCTGACGGGCCCGTCGGGGAGCGTGCTGGAATCTCTGCGCCAGGAGGTGGCCGCGGCGCGAGCGATCGCAACGCCCCACTGACGGCTCAACCACCGACAGAAACGCAATCCTGGGCCGCTAACCTTACGTGTCCGTCCTGGCCAGGGATTGACGGTACCAACTCACGCGAAGGGTTGCGCACATGGGCATTCTCACTCTCCTGCGGAACGCATTCGGCCGCTCACGCAAGGGACGAACGGCCGAGGCAGAGGGTGCAGACCGCAACCCTTCCGGGTCCTCCGCCCCCACGGTTCCGGCCGAATCCCCCGCCCCGGCTCCCACTCCCGGGCCGTCCCAGACCGCCCAGGTCCCCGAGCCCCGCACCTCGTCACCCGACGAACACGATCTGGTCTCGGCAGCCTTCGACAACGTGACGGTCCCGAGGCAGGGAACGGAACGCGATCCGGACCAGCCGGCAGAGCGGACCCCGGCGACCGAGGCCGAGCAGGAGCCGGTGGCGAAGGCCGAGGCTGAGCCGGTGGCGGAGCCCTCGGCCGAGACGCAGGCCCAGCCGGCAGCCGAGCCGGTGGCCGAGGTCAAGGCGGAGCCCGTGGCCGAAGTCCAGGCGGAGCCGGTGACCGAGCCGGAGCCGGAGCCGGTGGTGAAGATTGAGCTGGAGCCCGAGCTGGAGCCGGCAGCCGAGGCTGAGCCGGTGGCCGAGCGGCTGGCCGAGGTCAAGGCTGAGCCGGTGACCGAGCCGGAGCCCGTGGCCGAGACCCAGGCGGAGCCCTCAGCCGAGGCCGAGGTCCAGCCCGAGCCGGAGCCCGCAGCCGAGGTCCAGCCCGAGGCTGTGTCGGTGGCTGCGCCGGCGGAGAAGCCCGAGCCGGCAGCTGAGGTCCAGCCTGAGCCGGCGGCCGAGCCCGAGGCCGAGACTCAGTCGGAGCCGGTGGTCGAGGCCCAGCCCGAGGCTGTGGCGGTCCCTGCGCCGGCGGAGAAGCCCGAGGCGGCAGCCGAGGCCCAGCCTGAGCCGGCGCCCGAGCCGGTGGCCGAGACCCAGGCGGAGCCGGTGACCGAGCCGGAGCCTGTGGCCGAGGCCGAGGTCCAGCCCGAGCCCGTGGCCGAGGTTCAGCCGGACCCCGAGCCGGAACCCGAGCCGGAGCCGGAACCGGCAGCGGAGGCAGCCGCAGAAGCAGCGGCGGAGCCGGTCGTCGAGCCGGAGGCCGCGGCTGTCGAGACGCAGGACGAGCCGCAGGCCGCCGACGGCGAGGACGCCCCACAGGGGCCACCCGCAGCCGACGACGAAAGCAGCACGGGTGGTGCGGGTGGGAACGAATCCGCCGAGGCACCGGCCAGGCACACCCCCGCCACCCCCCTCACCCGCGTGAAGTCCCACACCCCCTCCCTCACCACCGCCTACAAGGCAGCCACCACCACCCTCAAGAAGACCGACCTCACCGGCACCCGAGCGAAGCTCTACCTCGTGCTAGACCGCTCCGCGAGCATGCGCCCGTATTACAAGGACGGCTCCGCCCAGGCCCTCGCCGACCAGACCCTCGCCCTCGCCGCCCACCTCGACCCCGAGGCCACGGTCCACGTCGTCTTCTTCTCCACGGAGGTCGACGGCACCACCGACCTCACCCTCGCCCCGGACCACGAGACCAAGATCGACGACGTCCACGCCGGCCTCGGCCGCATGGGCCGTACCAGCTACCACGCCGCCGTGGAAGCCGTACTCACCCACCACGAGAAGAACGCGGACCCCGCCACCCCCGCCCTGGTGATCTTCCAGACGGACGGCGCCCCCGACGCGAAGACCCCCGCCACCCAGTCCCTCACCGAAGCCGCGAAGAGCCACCCCGGCGTCTTCTTCTCCTTCGTCGCCTTCGGCGAGCAGGACAACAAGGCCTTCGACTACCTCCGCAAACTGAAGACCGAGAACACGTCCTTCTTCCACGCCGGCCCGGCCCCGCGCGAGCTGACGGACACGGAGCTGTACGAGGGCGTACTGGCGAACTGGCGCCCGTAAGCCCCGTAAGCCCTGTAACCCCCCGTAACTCTCCGAAACACCCGTGCCGCCCGCTTCTCACCCCGTAAAACGGGAAGCGGGCGGCATACACACGTCGGCTACGATTTCAAGGTTCGTACACGTAGCGACCTGGGAGCAGCCCGCGATGGCTCGACACCTCATCACCAGCGCCCTTCCGTACATCAACGGGATCAAGCACCTGGGCAACATGGTGGGGTCCATGCTCCCGGCGGACGTGTACTCCCGGTACCTCCGCCAGCGTGGCCACGACGTCCTGTACATCTGCGCGACGGACGAGCACGGCACCCCCGCCGAGCTGGCCGCCCAGGAGCAGAGCCTCCCGGTCGCCGAGTTCTGCGCCCAGGCGCACGGCGCCCAGAAGGCGGTCTACGACGGCTTCGCGCTGGCCTTCGACTACTTCGGCCGGAGCTCCTCGCCCGAGAACCGCGAGATCACCCAGCACTTCGCCCGCAAGCTGAACGAGAACGGCTTCATCGAAGAGCGCGCGATCCGCCAGGTCTACTCGCCCGCCGACGGCCGCTTCCTCCCGGACCGGTACGTGGAGGGCACCTGCCCGCACTGCGGCTACGACAAGGCCCGCGGCGACCAGTGCGAGAACTGCACCCGGGTCCTCGACCCCACGGACCTGATCGACCCGCGCTCGGCGATCTCGGGCTCCACGGACCTGGAGGTCCGCGAGACGAAGCACCTCTTCCTCCTCCAGTCGAAGCTGGAGAACGAGGTCCGCGAATGGGTCGCCCGCCACGACAAGGACTGGCCGCAGCTGGCCTCCTCCATCGCCCACAAGTGGCTGACCGAGGGCCTGCACGACCGTGCGATCACCCGTGACCTGGACTGGGGCGTCCCGGTCCCGGCCGACACCTGGCCGGAGCTGGCGGCCGAGGGCAAGGTCTTCTACGTCTGGTTCGACGCCCCGATCGAGTACCTCGGCGCGACCAAGGAGTGGTCCGACCAGGACCCGGAGAACCGCGACTGGAAGTCCTGGTGGTACGACGTCGACACCGACGTCCGCTACACGCAGTTCATGGCCAAGGACAACGTCCCGTTCCACACGGTGATGTTCCCGGCCACCGAGTTGGGCGTGCGCGAGCCCTGGAAGAAGGTCGACTACGTCAAGGCCTTCAACTGGCTGACGTACTACGGCGGAAAGTTCTCCACCTCGCAGAAGCGGGGTGTCTTCACCGACCAGGCGCTGGAGATCCTCCCCGCCGACTACTGGCGCTACTTCCTGATCGCCAACGCCCCGGAGTCGGACGACTCGTCCTTCACCTGGGAGCACTTCACGGCCACGGTGAACAAGGACCTCGCCGACACCCTCGGCAACTTCGTCAACCGCGTCCTGTCCTTCTCCCGCAAGCGCTTCGGCGACGACGTGCCCGCGGGCGGCGAGCCGGGCGAGGCGGAGGCCCGCCTCGGCGAGGAGATCGCCTCGCTCCTCGCCGAGTACGAGTCGCACCTGGAGACCCTCCAGTTCCGCAAGGCGGCCGCCGCCCTGCGCGCCCTGTGGTCGGCCGGCAACTCCTACCTGGAGGAGAAGGCCCCCTGGCTGGAGATCAAGACCGACAAGGACGGCGCCGCCCTCACGCTGCGCACGGCGATGAACCTCATCCACCTCTACTCGGTGGTCTCCGAGCCGTTCATCCCGGCGACGTCGGCCGCCATGCGCCAGGCCTTCTCCCTGAAGGACGACACCGCGACCTGGGTCGCCCCGGCCGAGGCGAAGTCCCTCGCCGCGGTCCCCGCGGGCACCCCCTTCACCGTGCCGCCGGTCCTGTTCGCCAAGCTGACGGACGAGGACCTGGAGACCTACAAGGAGCGTTTCGGCGGCCAGGAGGCGTGACGCCGCCGCCGAGGCAGTGACAACCGGCCGGCTTCCCGCCTTCGCAGAAGCCGGCCGGACAGGGGCCGCCGCTCCCGGGAAGGCTGCCGCGCGCCGGGCCCGATTGCCGCGAACACTCCTTCCGGCACGCGTCGTCGCGCGCGTGTGACAGGAAGCCAGAAAAGATCTTCCCGTGGACATTCCCGAACCCCATCAGCGACTCCTCGCGGACGTCGTCTCCGTAGGCAGCCCGTACGTTCTCGTGCTCGCCGGTGGCTACGCGCTGCAGGCGCACGGGCTGCTGCGGCGGCCGCATGCCGACCTCGACTTCGCCACCGAGAGTCCCGAGACCATGGACCGGATCGCGGGCGCCGTCGGTGCGGCGCTGGAGGCGCGGGGCCGGCAGGTACGGGCCGGAGCCGGCACCGCGCTCACCGCGCAGCTGACCGTCATGGACCCGCCCACCGGTGAGCCGTGCGCGCTCGCGCTGCACAAGGAGGCCTTCTGGCAGCCGCCGCAGCTCACCGAGTACGGCCCCGCCCTCTCCCTGGAGGACGCGGTCGGTACGAAGATCCGCGCCCTGTACGACCGGGGCGCGGCCGTCGACCTGATCGATGCCCAGGCGGCGGCGACCCGCTTCTCCCTCCCCGACCTGGAGGAACTGGGCCGCCGCCACGCCCACGACGTCTTCGACCTGCCCGCCCTCCAGTCCCGCCTGACCGGCACGGACTGGTACGCGGACACGGACTTCATCCGGTACGGCCTGACCGAACCGCAGGTCACCGCCCTGCGCGCCTGGGCCCAGCAGTGGTCCGACGACATCGCCGAGCGGCTGCTGGAGGACGGCGCGTCGCCCGACACGGAGAACGGCACGGAGAACGGCACGGAGAACGGCACACAGGGCGAGCAGGGCGGCGACTGACGTCAGCTGCCGTCGTGGGTCTCCTCCGGAGCCACGCCCAGCGTCAGGCGGGCACGGACCCCCCTGGCGATGTGCTTCCTGTCGTACGTGAGGTACAGCAGGCCGCCCTCGTGGCCGTTGTCCGGGTAGATCGTGTCCTCGTCGAGCGTGGTGCGGGTCGTGGTGTTGGTGGAGTACGGCGCCACGTCCTCGGTCAGCAGCACCGCCTTCTCCGCGAAGAACAGCTGGCCGGTGTGGCAGGTGCGGCCGCCCTCGTAACCGGCGTCGGTCCAGGTCCCGCCCACGTGCACCTTGATGTGCATGTGCACGCAGCGGCCCTGGTACCAGCCGGGGAAGACCGTCCGGAAGGTGACGTACCCGCGCTTGTCCGTTCGCCAGATGCCGCGCAGATAGCGCTTGTCGTCGGTCGGCTCCTGGTGTCCGCCGCCGCCACCGGGTCCGCCGGAGGGCGGCGCGCCGGTCGGGGTGCCCGTGGGGGTCTCCGTCGGGGTGCCCGAGGGGGCCGGGCCTCCGCCGCCGCCGCTGCCCATCTCCTCGTACCCGGAGTACACGCCCAGGGCGTTGCAGTGCCAGATGTCGACCGCCGCGTCCCGCAGCGGCTTGCAGGTCTCCGCGTCGATCACCTTGAGGGTGAGTGCGAGGGGGATGCCCTCCTCGTCCTCGGTGACGTTCCGGCGGATCTTGTCGGCGTCGATGTAGTACGGGCCCTCGACCAGTTCCGAGGTCAGCGTGTAGCACGCGTCCCCCGTGGACTCGTCCTGCGCGAAGGCGCCCTGGGCCAGGGCGCCGCCGATCCCCACCGCCGTCACGGCCACGCCACCGGCCGCCAGCACCGTGCGGCGCGTCACCTTGCCCATGTCCTGCGGTTCCTGAGTATCCGTCATGGCCGGAACCGTAGAAGCGGGAAGCCCCGCCGGAACATCGGAAAGAGCTGTGAATCGGGGTGCGCAAGCGGAAGGGCTCGAAACCGGTGCCGGTTTCGAGCCCTTCCTGCCGGACTGTGGCCTTACTTCGGCTGCGGCTTCCGGACGGACAGGTGCAACTCCCGCAGGCGGGACTCGTCCAGCTCCGTCGGAGCGCCCATCATCAGGTCCTGGGCGTTGCCGTTGAGCGGGAAGGAGATCGTCTCGCGGATGTTGGGCTCGTCCGCGAGGAGCATGACGATGCGGTCCACGCCGGGGGCGATGCCGCCGTGCGGCGGGGCGCCGAAGCGGAAGGCGCGGAGCATGCCCGCGAACTTCTCCTCGACGGTCTCACGGTCGTAGCCCGCGATCTCGAAGGCCTTGAGCATGATGTCCGGCTCGTGGTTCCGGATCGCGCCGGAGGACAGCTCGACGCCGTTGCAGACGATGTCGTACTGCCAGCCGAGGATGTCCAGCGGGTCCTGGGTCTCCAGGGCCTCCAGGCCGCCCTGCGGCATCGAGAAGGGGTTGTGGGAGAAGTCGATCCCGCCGGTCTCCTCGTCCTTCTCGTACATCGGGAAGTCGACGATCCAGCAGAAGCGGAAGACGCCCTCCTCGAAGTGGCCGGCGCGCTTGGCGGCCTCCACCCGGACGGCGCCCATGATCTTCGAGACCTCGTCGTACTCGCCCGCGCCGAAGAAGACGGCGTGGCCGGGGGCCAGGGAGAGACGCTTGGTCAGCTCGGCGACGTTCGCCTCGGTCAGGAACTTCGCGATCGGGCCGGAGAGCGAGCCGTCCTCGGCCACGCGCACCCAGGCCAGGCCCTTGGCGCCCTGCTCGACGGCGTACTCACCGAGCTGGTCGAAGAACTTGCGGGGCTGCGCGGAGACGTCCGGCACCGGCAGCGCACGTACGTGCTTGCCCGCGAACGCCTTGAACTCCGAGCCCTCGAAGACATCGGTGATGTCCACCAGCTCCAGCTTGGCGCGCAGGTCCGGCTTGTCGGAGCCGTACTTCGCCATCGCCTCGCGGAACGGGATCCGCGGGAAGGGGGAGGTGACATGACGGCCGCCGCCGAACTCCTCGAAGAGTTCGGTCATCAGCTTCTCGATCGGCTGGAAGACGTCCTCCTGCTCGACGAAGGACATCTCCACGTCGAGCTGGTAGAACTCGCCCGGCGAGCGGTCCGCGCGGGCGTCCTCGTCGCGGAAGCAGGGCGCGATCTGGAAGTAGCGGTCGAAGCCGGAGATCATCAGCAGCTGCTTGAACTGCTGCGGGGCCTGCGGCAGCGCGTAGAACTTGCCCGGGTGCACACGGGAGGGGACCACGTAGTCGCGGGCGCCCTCGGGGGAGGTGGCGGACAGGATCGGCGTCGCCATCTCGTTGAAGCCCATCGCCGCCATCTTGTGACGGATCGCGGAGATCACGGCCGTGCGCAGCAGGATGTTGCGGTGCATGCGCTCGCGGCGCAGGTCCAGGAAGCGGTACTCCAGGCGCCGCTCCTCGTTGACCCCGTCCTCCGCGTTGATCGTGAAGGGCAGCGGGGCGGCCGCGCCGAGCAGCTCGACCTCGGCGACCTCGACCTCGATCTCGCCGGTGGGCAGGTCGGGGTTCACGTTCTCGGTTCCACGTGAAACAACCCGGCCGTCGACGCGGACCGTGGACTCCTTGGAGATCGTGTCCAGGGCCTCGTAGGCGGGCGTGCCGGGACGGGCGACCAGCTGCGTGATGCCGTAGTGGTCGCGCAGATCGATGAAGAGGATGCCGCCCAGGTCGCGCCGATTGTGCAGCCAGCCACTCAGCCGGACGTCGGTGCCGACGTCAGAGGAGCGGAGCTGGCCGCAGGTGTGGGACCTGTACCGATGCATCGTCGTTCATCGTCCTTCGTGGTGGGGTGATGAGTGCCGGGACTGCCGCCCCGGCAGGAGCCGGACACGGGGCCCGGACCCATCAAGGGTACCGGGGACGCCAAGATCGGCTCTCCATCATTTCACCCGCCGGCACGGCACCGGTTCCGTGCCTTCGGCGACACCTCCAAAGGCACCTGTCGCCCATCAGAGGTTCTTACAGTGGCACCTATAAGTACGATCTTCATAAAGTGGGGCAATGCGCACAGGCGAGTCCTTGCCGCCCGTGGGTGACGTACTCGCCGCCCTCGCAACCGGGCTGTGGCACTGGGACACGGCCGCCGGGCTGGTCACCGTGGACGCGGAGGCCGCGCGGCTGCTCGGGCTGCCCGCGGAGCCGACCACCCTCACCCAGGCCCAGACCCGGGCCCGCTTTCATCCGGTCGACTGGAACGAGATCACCGGGGTGGTGCAGCTGGCGGTCGCCGAGGGCACGCCGGCCGAGGTGCGCATCCGGATCATGGACGAGCAGGGGCGGGTCGTACGGGTCGTACGCAGCCGCTCGAAGCCGTCCTACGACCCGGTCCGGCAGGGGTACGAGCTGATCGGCACCCTCCAGGAGGTCACCGAGCCGACCCCGGGCACCCCGGCGGCCCGCAGCGCGGTCACCGGCGACTGGCGGCGCTCCCGCGAGGCGTTCCTGCTGGACGCGGGCCGGGCGCTGGCGGAGGCGCGGTCCACGGCGGAGGTGCTGCGGGTGGCGGGCGGCCTGTCGATGCCGGGGTTCTCCCCGGACGGGCTCGTGGTGTTCGGGGCCGAGGGCGACCGGCTGACGATCATCGGCCAGCACGGGCACGAACCCGCCGCCATGAACCCCTTCTCGAACATGCCGCTGGCCACCTCCTATCCGGCGGCCGAGGTCGTCCGCAGCGGCCGGGCCGTGTACATGTCCTCCCCGGCCGACTACCAGTCCCGCTACCCCCTCACCTGGCCGCTCGCCCGGCCCTTCGGCCGCCGTTCGTGGGCGTTCCTGCCGCTGACGGTGGCAGGGCGCACCATGGGCGCCTGGATGGCGGCCTTCACCTACCCGGTGGCGTTCACCCCGGACGAGCGCGCCGTGCTGGCGACGGTGGCCCGGATGCTCGCCCAGGCCCTGACCCGCGCCGGCGCCGCCGAGTCGGAGCGGGAGCTGACCGAGGGCCTGCAACGCTCCATGCTGCCCACGCTGGGCCCGAAGATCCCGGGCATGGGGGTGGCCGCCCGCTACATCCCGACCGGCGGCGGACTCCAGGTCGGCGGGGACTGGTACGACATGATCCCGCTGCCCGGGGGCGCCTCCCGGCCGCAGTGCGGCCCGGGACGGTTCGCGCTGGTCATGGGGGACGTCCAGGGGCACGACGTCCGTGCGGCGGGCCTCATGGGCCAGCTCCGCATCGCGCTGCGCGCCTACGCCTGCGAGGGCCACCGGCCGGACGCCGTACTCACCCGCGTCTCCCGCTTCCTGCACGGCATCACCCACGACGAGCGGACGGCCGACCCGCGCTTCGCGACCTGCCTGTACGTGGAGGCCGACCCGGCGACCGGGGTGCTGGAGATCGCCCGTGCCGGGCACCCGGACCCGGCGATCCGGATGGCCGACGGGACGGTGATGACACGGCCGACCGCGGGCGGGCTGCCGCTGGGCATCGACCCGGACGCCGACTATCCGACGACCCGGTTCACGCTGGAGCCCGGCGAGACCATGATGCTCTGCACCGACGGTCTGATCGAGACCGGCGGACACGACATGGAGAGCGGCTGGCGGCGCATCCGCACGATCCTGGAGGCCCACCAGGGGAACCTGGAGTCGCTGGCCGACGCGCTGGTCCAGGGCGTGCACGGGCCGTCCTCGCACCACACGACCGGACCGCTGGCCGACCGCCGCGAGGACGACATCGCGGTGCTGCTGCTGTGCCGGGCGGCGACGGACAGCGGCGACACGGTGCTCGTACGGCCGACGGTGCGGCGCACACTGCTGTCGGTGGCGCAGGACGAGCCCGAGCGGATCGCCGAGGCCCGCCGGCACCTGCGCGAGCTGCTGCACGACTGGGCGTCCGGGGAGCAGGTGGACTCCGCGGTGCTGCTGCTCTCCGAACTGGTCACCAACGTGCTCGTACACACCGACGCCGACGCGCTGCTGCTCGCCGAGGCCACCGGGGAGCCGGGCGGGCGGCGGCTGCGGGTGGAGGTCACGGACACCGGCGACGACCTCCCGCACAAGCGCCGGCCCGGGGAACTGGCCTCCTCCGGCCGCGGCCTGGTCCTGACCGAGCTGCTCGCGCACGCGTGGGGGGTGGATCCGCGGGGCGAGGGCAAGAGCATCTGGTTCGAGCTCTACGAGTCCGACGGCTCGGGTGCCGCGGTGCCGTAGCGCACGCGGAGTTCCTGGACGACTCCGAAGGCGGCCGCGATCAACGGTACCGAGAGCAGCATGCCGAGGATGCCCGCGACGGACGCCCCGGCGGTGATCGCCAGCATCACCGCCGCCGGATGCATCTGCACGGTGCGGCTCTGGATGACCGGCTGGAGCACATGCCCCTCCAGCACCTGCACCCCGATGACGACCCCGAGCGCCCACAGCGCGATGACGAAACCGCGGTCGGCGAGCGCGACCAGCACGGCCACCGAGCCGGAGAGGAAGGCGCCCAGGTAGGGGATGTAGGCGGTGATGAAGACGAGTGCGGCCAGGCCGACCGCGCCGGGCACCCGGAGGATCAGCAGGCCGATGCCGATGCAGGTCGCGTCGATGAGGGCGATGAGGGTCGTACCGCGCATGAACCCCTCCACGGCCTCGTAGGCGCGGCGCGCCATGGCCTCCAGGGTGTCGGCGGTGTTCCCGGGCGCGACGGTCCGCAGGGTCTCGACCGCCCGGTGGGAGTCACGCAGGAAGAAGAAGACGAGCAGCAGCGCGAGGACGGCCATCGCGATGCTCTCGCCGACCACGCTGACCCCGCTGATGACGTTGGAGGCCGCGGTCCCGCCGAATCTGCCGAGCAGTGTGCGCGCGTTGGCGGCGAGGTCGTCGAGTCCGGTGCCCGCGGCTCCGAAGTGCTGCGCGACGGACCTGGCGGCGGCCCGGAGCGAGGCGATGATCTGGTCGCCGGTGTCGATGAGGGCGGCGACGACGATGTACACGGCGCCGCCGACGACGGCCACGACGGCCACACACGTCAGCCCGGCGGCGAGCGACCTGTGCATCCCCGCCGCCACCATCCGCCGGTGCAACGGCCCCAGCAGCGCCGTCCCGAGCAGCGCGAGGAGCACCGGAACGACAGCCGTCCGGAACTCCGCGCACAGCCGTACCCCGACCCACCCGACCCCGGCGACGAGCAGCAGAACGACACACCAGGCGGCGACACGGCGGACGGGGTCGGGCAGCAGCGGCACGCCTCCAGGCGACCACAGGGCCTGCGAACCGTCCTGTCGGGCGGGCCGCCCGGGTGACGTACGGGGCGCCCCGCGCACGGCACGAGCGGCCGCCCCTTCACGGGGCGGCCGCTCGTGGTGCGCGCGGTGGCCGGTCGGACGCTGTCGGGGCGTCCTCAGCCGAGGAGGCCGCCGAGGAGACCGCTGAGGATGCAACCGAGGCCGAGCAGCCCGCACTGGGGCGCGGTGCCGCTGCCGTCGTCGGTGCCGGCGAGGACCACGGTCGCGCTCTGCCGGGCGACGTCTGTCTGTGCCTGGGCGGGGGCGGCCAGCGCGACCCCGCCGACGGTGAGGAGGGCGCTTGCCGCGGTGCACGCCATGAACCTGCGGATGCTGCTCATATGTGACTCCTGAACTGGTCTGGTTGCGAGGTGTCCGCTACCGAGAGCGACCACTCGTGCGCGCTGTGGGACAAGTCGCGCAGTTGCGACGCTATGGGGCCGTCTGGCCCGACGCCTTCCGGACCTACTCCATCCGTGGCGGCGCGCCGCCTTGCGCCTCGCGCACGGAAAGCCCCGTCCGGCACCCGGACGGGGCTTTCTCGCAGCCGGCCGATGGGGCCTACAGCCCGCCCTCGGTCATCCCGTGCACCGCCGGGATCGTCCCCAGGCGGCCCTTCTGGAAGTCCTCGAAGGCCTGCATCAGCTCTTCCTTGGTGTTCATGACGAACGGGCCGTAGTGGGCCATGGGCTCACGGATCGGCCGGCCGCCGAGGAGGACGACCTCCAGGTCCGGGGTGTGCGAGTCCTGCCTCTCGTCGGCGCGGACGGTCAGCGAGGACCCGGCGCCGAAGACCGCGGTCTGGCCGAGGTGGATGGGCCGGCGTTCCGTACCCACGCTGCCGCGGCCCGCCAGGACGTACGCCAGGCCGTTGAAGTCCTCGCGCCAGGGCAGGGTGATCTCGGCGCCCGGAGCGAGGGTCGCGTGGATCATGGCGATGGGGGTGTGGGTGATGCCGGGGCCCTGGTGGCCGTCCAGTTCGCCCGCGATCACACGGAGCAGCGCGCCGCCGTCGGGAGTCGTCAGCAGCTGGACGTTGCCGCCGCGGATGTCCTGGTAGCGCGGGGCCATCATCTTGTCCCTGGCGGGGAGGTTCACCCACAGCTGCAGGCCGTGGAAGAGGCCGCCGGACATGACGAGGGACTCCGGCGGGGCCTCGATGTGCAGCAGACCCGAGCCCGCGGTCATCCACTGGGTGTCGCCGTTGGTGATGGTGCCGCCACCGCCGTTGGAGTCCTGGTGGTCGAAGATCCCGTCGATGATGTAGGTGACGGTCTCGAAGCCGCGGTGCGGATGCCAGGGGGTGCCCTTGGGCTCGCCCGGCGCGTACTCCACCTCGCCCATCTGGTCCATCATGATGAACGGGTCGAGGTGGCGGTAGTTGATCCCGGCGAACGCCCGGCGGACCGGGAAACCCTCGCCCTCGAAACCGCTCGGTGCGGTCGTGACGGTGAGCACGGGACGTGCCACCGCATCGGCGGGAGCGGCCACGCGGGGCAGCGTCAGCGGGTTCTCGACGGTCACTGCAGGCATGTCGGTACCTCCTTGTGCGCCCAGTTTAGTTGAGCATTGAACTTCCTGCCACCCCACAACACAGGAAGCCCGGAGGGCATTCCCTCCGGGCTTCCACAGCGGCGTGGCCTAGCCGTACATTCTGCGCATCGCGAAGTCCACCATCTGCTCGACCGCCTTGGCGTCGAAGACCATCCGGTGCTCGCCCTCCATGTCCAGCACGAAGCCGTAGCCGGTCGGCAGCAGGTCGATCACCTCGGCACCCGTGATCACGAAGTACTTGGACTCCTTGCCCGCGTACCGGCGCAACTCCTTGAGCGAGGTGAACATCGGGATCACCGGCTGCTGGGTGTTGTGCAGGGCGAGGAAGCCGGGGGTGTCGCCGCGCGGACAGTAGACCTTCGACGTGGCGAAGACCTGCTGGAAGTCCTCCGCGGACATCTGCCCGGTGGTGAAGGCCCGCACCGCGTCCGCGACCGAGGGCGGCGACGGCTCGGGGTACAGGGGCGGCTGCTGGCCGTAGCCGCCGGCACCGCCCGGCATCTGCTGCTGGGGTGGCGGCGCGTAGCCCTGCTGGGCGCCCAGGTTCTGGTCGTAGCCGTACATGCCCCAAAGCGTACTGAGTCACAGATGACCGGTTCGGGGTTGCTTCTTATTACCGACGGGTAGCATCATCTTAGCTACTTGTTGGTACGTGAACCAGATGCGAGGAGCGAGTGCCTCGCCGAGTCCTATACGGAGCCGTCACCATGGGGCACTACAAGTCCAATCTCCGCGACATCGAGTTCAACCTCTTCGAGGTGCTCGGCCGCGACAAGCTGTACGGCACCGGTGCGTTCGAAGAAATGGACACCGAGACCGCCAAAAGCATCCTCGAGGAGCTGACCCGGCTCGCGGAGAACGAGCTGGCGGAGTCCTTCGCCGATGCCGACCGCAACCCGCCGGTCTTCGACCCCGAGACGAACACCGCCCCGGTCCCGGCATCCTTCAAGAAGAGCTACAAGGCCTTCATGGACTCCGAGTACTGGCGCCTGGGCCTGCCCGAGCAGATCGGCGGCACGACGGCTCCCCCGTCCCTGATCTGGGCCTACGCCGAGCTGGTCCTCGGCTCGAACCCGGCCGTGTGGATGTACTCCTCCGGCCCGGCGTTCGCCGGGATCCTCTTCGACGAGGGCAACGAGGTCCAGAAGAAGATCGCCAAGATCGCCGTCGAGCGGACCTGGGGCTCCACCATGGTCCTCACCGAGCCCGACGCCGGCTCGGACGTCGGCGCCGGCCGCACCAAGGCGATCCAGCAGGAGGACGGCTCCTGGCACATCGAGGGCGTGAAGCGCTTCATCACCTCCGGTGAGCACGACATGGAGGAGAACATCCTTCACTACGTGCTCGCCCGCCCGGAAGGTGCCGGTTCCGGCACCAAGGGGCTGTCGCTCTTCCTCGTGCCGAAGTACCTCTTCGACTTCGAGACCGGCGAGCTGGGCGAGCGCAACGGCGCCTACGCCACCAACGTCGAGCACAAGATGGGCCTGAAGGCCTCCAACACCTGCGAGATGACCTTCGGCGACCGCCACCCCGCCAAGGGCTGGCTGATCGGCGACAAGCACGACGGCATCCGCCAGATGTTCCGGATCATCGAGTTCGCCCGCATGATGGTCGGCACGAAGGCGATCTCCACGCTGTCCACCGGCTACCTGAACGCGCTGGAGTACGCCAAGGAGCGCGTCCAGGGTCCGGATCTGGCCAACTTCATGGACAAGTCCGCGCCCAAGGTCACCATCACCCACCACCCCGACGTGCGCCGCTCGCTGATCACGCAGAAGGCGTACGCGGAGGGCATGCGCGCCCTCGTCCTCTACACCGCCTCCGTCCAGGACACGATCGCCCTCAAGGAGACGAACGGCGAGGACGCCAAGGCCGAGCACGCGCTCAACGACCTGCTCCTGCCGATCGTCAAGGGCTACGGCTCCGAGAAGGGCTACGAGCAGCTCGCCCAGTCGCTCCAGACCTTCGGCGGCTCCGGCTTCCTGCAGGAGTACCCGATCGAGCAGTACATCCGCGACGCCAAGATCGACACCCTGTACGAGGGCACCACCGCGATCCAGGGCCAGGACTTCTTCTTCCGCAAGATCGTCCGCAACCAGGGCGCGGCACTGAACGGCCTCGCCGAGGACATCAAGAAGTTCCTGGCGCTCGGCACCGGCGGCGAGGAGCTGGCCGGCGCCCGCGAGCACCTCGCGAAGGCGGCCGTGGAGCTGGAGGCGATCGTCGGCCTGATGCTGACCGACCTCGCGGCCACCGAGCAGGACGTCAAGAACATCTACAAGGTGGGCCTGAACACCACCCGCCTGCTGCTGGCCTCCGGCGACGTGATCGTCGGCTACCTGCTGCTCAAGGGCGCCGCCATCGCCGCCGAGAAGCTGCAGACGGCCTCCGCCAAGGACAAGGCGTTCTACACCGGCAAGATCGCGGCGGCGAAGTTCTTCGCGGCCAACGTCCTGCCGGGCGTGACCCTCGCCCGCAAGGTCTCGGAGAAGGTCGACCTCGACCTGATGGAGCTCGACGAGGCCGCGTTCTGACAAACGAGCTCGTCAGCCACCTCGCGGACCCGTTCCGCACCCACTGACTGCCGCCGTGGGCCCGCTCCCCGTACCGGGGGCGGGCCCACGCACGTCGTTAAGGTAAGCCCATGAGCGCAGCAGCCCGCTTCGATCGCGGCCACACCGACGACCTGATGTCCTTCCTGGCGGCGAGCCCGTCGCCGTACCACGCCGTGGCGAACACCGCCGAGCGGCTGGAGAAGGCGGGCTTCAGGCAGGTCGCCGAGACCGACGCCTGGGACGGCTCGAGCGGCGGCAAGTACGTGCTGCGCGGCGGGGCGATCGTCGCCTGGTACGTCCCCGAGGACGCCCAGCCGCACACGCCGTTCCGGATCGTCGGCGCCCACACCGACTCGCCCAACCTGCGGGTCAAGCCACAGCCGGACTGCGGAGCGCACGGCTGGCGGCAGGTCGCCGTGGAGATCTACGGCGGCCCGCTCATGAACTCCTGGCTCGACCGCGACCTGGGCCTGGCCGGCCGGCTCACCCTGCGCGACGGCACCACGGTCCTCGTCAACGTGGACCGGCCGCTGCTGCGGGTGCCCCAACTCGCCATCCACCTGGACCGCTCGGTGGCCACAGAGGGCCTCAAGCTCGACAAGCAGCGCCATCTGCAGCCGGTGTGGGGGCTCGGCGACGACTCGCGCGACGGCGGCCTGATCGCCTTCCTGGAGGCGGAGGCAGGTCTTGCGGCGGGCTCGGCGGCCGGCTGGGACCTGATGACCCACCCGGTGGAGGCACCCGCCTACCTCGGCCGGGACCAGGAACTGGTCGCCGGGCCCCGGATGGACAACCTGCTGTCCGTGCACGCCGGCACGGCCGCCCTGGCCGCCGCCGCGACCTCCGGCGCCCCGCTCACCCACATCCCCGTACTGGCCGCCTTCGACCACGAGGAGAACGGCTCCCAGTCGGACACCGGCGCGGACGGCCCACTGCTCGGCACGGTGCTGGAACGCTCGGTGTTCGCGCGCGGAGGATCGTACGAGGACCGCGCCCGCGCCTTCGCCGGCACGGTCTGCCTGTCCTCCGACACCGGCCACGCCGTCCACCCCAACTACGCGGAGCGCCACGACCCGACCCACCACCCGCGTGTCAACGGCGGCCCGATCCTCAAGGTCAACGTCAACATGCGCTACGCCACCGACGGTGCCGGCCGCGCGGTGTTCGCCGCCGCCTGCGAGAAGGCGGGCGTGCCGGTGCAGACCTTCGTCTCCAACAACTCCATGCCCTGCGGCACCACCATCGGCCCGATCACCGCGGCCCGGCACGGCATCCTGACCGTCGACATCGGCGTGGCGATCCTGTCGATGCACAGCGTGCGCGAACTGTGCGGCGCCGACGACCCGTTCCTGCTGGCGAACGCACTGACGGCGTTCCTGGAAGGCTGAGTTCCCGGCCGCGAGGACCACACACACGGTCTGAACCCCCGTCAAAGACCGCCCCGGGCATGCCCGGGGCGGCCCCGGGTACCCGGACGGCACCGGAGATTCCGGAACCCGAAGGGGAGGCGACACCTATGGGCCTCGGCGGCTGCATCATCCTCATCGCCGTGGGAGCCATCCTCACGTTCGCGACCGACTGGCACATGCAGGGGGTCGACCTCCACGTGGTCGGCCTCATCCTGATGGCCGTCGGGCTCATCGGCACCGCCACGTTCAGCGGCATCGCACGGCGCCGGCGGGTCGTGGTCCCGTCGACGCCGGTGGTCGAGGAGGAGCCCCACCACCATCACCGCGGTGAGGGCTACACCGACGGCTACGGCGTGTGAGATTCCCCGGCTGCTTCTCGTCCGCCGCTCCTACTCCTCGTCCATCCCGGCCAGGACGAGCGGCAGCCGGTCCGCGCCGCCCTCGGTGAGCCGGACCGGAACACCCCAGTCCTGCTGGTGCACATGGCACGCCGGATAGGCGTTCGCCGGGTCGTCGTCACAGCTGGCAGCCATCGCGGAGACATGCAGGACGCCCTCCCGGACGGCCGGATTCAGCTCCAGCTCCCGCGCGAGATCCGTGTCCGCTCCCTCACCCTCGAGCAGCAACTCCGGCGGGGTCGAGGAGACCAGCAGACGCGTCGACGGACCGTACCGGAGGTCCAGCTTCTGGCCCACGGGCGCCTGGAAGATCACGTCCAGCCGGAGCCGGCCCGGGGCGACCTCCGTCGCCGCACGCCGCGTGCGGTGGGCGACCGCCTCCACACGGACCGCCTCCTCCGGCAGCCGCAGCCGGATCAGCCGGTGCCGCGCCGACTCGACGACCACGATGTCCCCGCCGACGAGGACGGCGTCGCTGGGCTCGCGCAGATCGGTGGCGAGAGTGCTGACCTCGCCGGTGGCGGGGTCGAAGCGGCGCAGCGCGTGGTTGTAGGTGTCGGCGACCGCGACCGAGCCGTCCGGAAGGGCCGTGACACCCAGCGGGTGCTGGAACAGGGCCTGGTCGGCGGCGCCGTCCCGGTGACCGAAGTCGAACAGCCCGGAGCCGACCGCGGTGTGGACGTGCCCGTCCGGGTCCACCCACCGCAGGGCCGACGTCTCGGAGTCGGCGAGCCAGAGCCGGTCCGCGGTGGCCGCGAGGCCCGAGGGCTGCGCGAACCAGGCCTCGGCCCCGGGTCCGTCCACCAGGCCCTCGTTGGTGGTGCCCGCCGCCACGGCGACGGTCTCCGCGGCGGGGTCGTACGTCCACAGCTGGTGGACACCCGCCATGGCCATCCACACCTTGCCGCCGAAGACCGCCACGTCCCAGGGGGACGAGAGGTCGACCTCGCGGGCCGGGCCGGAGGTGGGGGATCCCTGCCACCACTGTCTGCCGGTGCCGGCCAGGGTGGTCACCTTGCCGGTGGCGAGGTCGAGGCGGCGCAGGGCGTGGTTGACGGTGTCCGCGACGATCACGGCCGCACCGTCCTCGGACAGCGCGAGGCCCTGCGGCTCGTTGAAGGAGGCCTCCTCGGGGCCGCCGTCGGCGAACCCGCGCGCGCCGCCGCCGATCCGCCGTACGACCGTCTCGGCGTCCTCGGCCAGTTCCACCAGCTGATGCCGGGTGGTGTCGCTGACCAGGAAGGTCCCGCCGGGCAGCAGCAGTGCCTTGCCGGGGAAACGCAGCACCGTCGGCTCGGGCTCCGGCGGCACGTACGGGCCGTCGCCGCGGCGCAGGGTGCCCTTCGCCTCGTGCTCGGCCTCCAGTTCCTCCAGCAGCCGCTCGATAGCGTGCACATGACCCTCGCCGGCGTGCTGGGCGACCACGTATCCCTCGGGGTCGATGACGACAAGGGTCGGCCAGGCCCGGACCGCATACTGCTTCCAGGTGGCCAGCTCGGGGTCGTCCAGCACCGGGTGCTCCACGCCGTAGCGCTCCACGGCGTCCACGACCGCCTCGTGCTCGGCCTCGTGCACGAACTTCGGCGAGTGCACACCGATGACCACCACCGAGTCCCGGTGCTTCTCCTCCAGCTCACGCAGCTCGTCCAGGACGTGCAGACAGTTGATGCAGCAGAAGGTCCAAAAATCCAAGATCAATACGCGACCTCGAAAGTCGGCGAGCTTGAGATCCGTCCCGCCGGTGTTGATCCACCCACCCTTGCCGATGAGCTCGGGGGCGCGGACGCGGGCGCGTCGGCGTATGGAGTCGGTCATGGCCCCAAGGGTGCCACCCGGCGCCGACAGCGCCCCCGGCGCCCGTCCTCAGTCCTGGTGGACCACGTTCGTGCCGGGGCCGCCGGAGAGCGTGTCCCGGCCGGGACCGCCGTACAGCCTGTCGTTACCGCTGTTGCCGTAAAGCCTGTCGTTGCCGCTGTTGCCGTACAGGACGTCGTTGCCCTTGCCGCCGTACAGGGTGTCGGCGCCGGATCCGCCGGAGATGGTGTCCTTGCCGTCGTCGCCGGCCAGGTACTGGTCCCCGGCGCCGCCGCGCAGCACGTCGTCGCCCTTGCCGCCCTGCACGATGTTGTCGCCGCCGCTCGCGTCGACGGTGTCGTTGCCGTCGCCGCCCCAGGCCAGGCCCAGCTTGCCCACGGTGAGGGTGTCGTTGCCCGCGTCGCCGGAGACGTAGGCGCCGTCGAGGCGCCCGGAGTCGGTCGCCCTGTCGTTGCCCGCGCCCAGCGAGATCTCGGCGTAGGAGTAGACCTGGTCGGTGGAGTTCTTGTACGTGACCGTGTCGTTGCGGTCGCCCAGGTCCATGATCAGGGCGGCGTAGGGGTCCTGGCTGTCGACGCTGGTGACCGTGCAGGAGACCTTCGTGCGGTCCGCGCCGTCGGGGTGGGCGCAGTCGTGGCCGGCGCTGATCGGGACGACGTCGTCGATCACGTAGGTGATGCCCGTGCGGTCCGCGGTGAGCGACGCGGTGACGCTGGCCTTGTTGGTCTGGCCGGCGGCGGCCTGGTAGGTCAGCTGCCAGTCGTACTGGTTGACCGCGGCGGTGGCCTGCGACGGCGCGGCGCCGGCGGTGCCGGCCAGCGTGAGCGGCACGGCCAGGGCCGTACCGAGGACCAGCGACATCGGCGAGACGGCGCGTATCACCCGGCGGCGGGCGGGACGAGCGGGCATGGTGGACCTCCGAGAGGAACGGGCGGATCCCTGTGACGGCTTCCGCGACAGGACGACTTACGCCCCGTTCGACTCGAGGGCCCCGCTCTTGGTTGGCCGCGTTCGGGGCAACTTCCCCTCGAACACCGGAAGTTCAACTGCCGGACACCCGCGTGCCCGCCGGATTCCGGTGCCCGGTCAGGTGGGGTCAGGTCAGGGCGTGGCCCGTCGTCGCGTCCACGTGGTCGGGGACCTCGTCGTGCCGGTCGCCCACCGTGAGGGTGCCGGTGGGTTCGAACAGCAGGATCTCGGTGGGCACGCGCGCGTACGGCTTGTGCTCGGTGCCGCGCGGGACCGTGAACACCGCGCCCTTGGGCAGGACGACCGTACGCTCGCCGGCCGCCTCCCTGAGGGAGATGTGCAGTTCGCCGTCGAGGACCAGGAAGAACTCGTCGGAGTCGTCGTGTACGTGCCAGAGGTGCTCGCCCTCCACCTTCGCCACGCGTACGTCGTGGTCGTTGACGGTGGTGACGATGCGGGGGCTCCACTGCTCGGTGAAGGACGCGAGGGCCCGGTCCAGGGAGATGGGGTCGATGGATGCCATGGGCTCATCGTGCGGGTGCGCGGACCGTCGCACGAGTGCTAGATATTGCATATGGCGCAAGGATCCTCTCACCGTGTCGTGCTGGTGGTCGACGAGAACTCCAATCCCTTCGAGATGAGCTGTGCCATCGAGATCTTCGGGCTGCCGCGGCCCGAGCTGGGCCGGGACCTGTACGACTTCCGGCTGTGCTCGGCCGAGCCGGAGACCCGGATGCGGGACGGTTTCTTCACGCTCACCGGGGTCGCCGGTCTGGAGGCCGTCGAGGAGGCCGACACGCTGATCGTGCCGAACCGGCCCGACACCGAGGTCCCGCGCGCGGAGCGCGTCCTGGACGCGGTGCGCCGGGCCCACGCGCGCGGCGCCCGGCTGGTCGGCTTCTGCTCGGGCGCGTTCACGATCGCGGAGTCGGGACTGCTGGACGGGCGCCGGGCGGCCTGTCACTGGATGTGGGCGGACGCCTTCCGGACCCGTTTCCCCCGGGTGCACCTGGAACCGGACGTGCTGTTCGTGGACGACGGCGACGTCCTCACCGCCTCCGGCAGCGCCTCCGCGCTGGATCTGGGTCTGCACATCGTGCGCCGGGACCACGGCGTGGAGATCGCCAACCACGTGTCCCGGCGCCTGGTCTTCGCCGCCCACCGGGACGGCGGCCAGCAGCAGTTCGTGGAGCGTCCGGTCCCCGCGGTCCCCGACGAGTCGCTCGGTCCGCTGCTGGCCTGGGCGCAGGAGCGGCTGGGGGAGCCGCTGACGGTCGCGGACCTGGCCGCCCGCGCGGCCGTCTCCCCCGCCACCCTGCACCGCCGCTTCCGCGCCCAGCTGGGTACGACTCCGCTGGCCTGGCTCACCGGGGAGCGGGTCGCGCTCGCCTGCCGGCTCATCGAGCGCGGGGAGGAGCGTCTCGACGTCGTGGCGGCCCGCAGCGGCCTGGGCACGTCGGCCAACCTGCGGGCGCGGCTGCGGCGCGAGACGGGTCTGAGCCCGTCCGACTACCGCAGGCGTTTCGGGCCGGCGGGCGGTCCGGCCGCTTCTGCTCCGTCCGGCTCCGTGATGAGCATCCCGCGCCGGGGAACGGTAAGCCCATGAGATTCCTCGTACGCGACCGGCTCCTCGGCATCGGTGACGACTACTGGATCGAGGACGAGCACGGCCGGAAGGTGTTCCTCGTCGACGGCAAGGCCATGCGGCTGCGGGACACCTTCGAGCTGAAGGACGCCCACGGGCGCGTCCTGATCGACATCCACCAGAAGATGTTCGCCCTGCGCGACACCATGGTGATCGAACGGGACGGCGAGGGCCTGGCCACCATCAAGCGCAAGCGGCTGTCCCTGCTGCGCAATCACTACCGGGTCGCGCTCGTGGACGGCACCGAACTGGACGTCAGCGGCAAGATCCTCGACCACGAGTTCGCCGTCGAGTACGACGGCGAACTCCTGGCGGTGATCTCCCGCCGCTGGCTGCACGTCCGGGACACCTACGGCGTCGACATCGTGCGCGAGGACGCGGACCCGGCGCTGCTGATCGCGGTGGCCGTGTGCGTGATCCACCTGGCGCAGAAGGAGCGGGAGGACGACTAGAGCGGTGGCGGGGGCTATCAGCGGCGCGGGGGCTGTCGCGGGGTTGGGAAGGTCAGCGGCGCGGGGGCTCCAGGCCCAGCATCCGGTCCTTCAGGGCCGGGAACTGTTCGCGGGTGGCCGCCACCCTCGCCGGGTCGAAGTCGACCGTGAGGACCTCCTCGCCCGCGCCCGCCTCGGCGAGCACCTCGCCCCACGGATCCACCACGATCGAGTGACCCGCCTGCGGAACTCCGGCATGCGTCCCGGCCGTTCCACACGCGAGCACGAACGCCTGGTTCTCCACCGCCCGTGCCTGGGCCAGCAGCGTCCAGTGCGCGCGTCGCCGCTCGGGCCAGCCCGCCGGGATCACCAGCGTCTCGGCGCCGGCGTCGACGAGAGAGCGGAAGAGTTCGGGGAAACGGAGGTCGTAGCAGGTGGCCACGCCGAGGGTGGTCCCGGGCAGACGGACCGTCACCAGATCCCGCCCGGCGCCCATCAGCACGGCCTCGCCCTTGCCGAAACCGAAGCGATGGATCTTGCGGTAGGCCGCCGCCAGATCACCGGAGGGGGAGAAGACGAGCGAAGTGTTGTAGAGGGAGCCGTCGGGGTCCCGTTCCGGGACGGAGCCGGCGTGCAGCCACACACCCGCGTCGCTCGCCGCCTTGGCCATCGTCTCGTACGTCGGGCCTTCGAGCGGCTCGGCCTCCGGGCCGAACTCCTCGTAGGCGAAGGCGCCGGTCGTCCACAGCTCGGGCAGAACCACCAGGTCGGACCCGGCTTGATCCCGCACCAGCGCGGCCATCCGCTGCCGTCGGGAGGCAACCGATTCGTCCTCGTCCACGGCAATCTGGATCAGCGAGGCGCGCACACTACCACCGTCCTGGCATTCGAGTCGTCCACACGGGCCTACGATCGTCACACGAAAGCACTGCCGGGGTGCCTCGCAGCAGCGTAACTTAGCGTCTCGAGACACCCGCCGAGTGCAGCCACCTCCCGCTGGCATTGCCGCCACAACCTGCCCGTGTACCGACCGCCGAGGGGTCCCGTTCCGTGAGTCTGCATCCCACCCTCCAGCCCTACGCCGACGCCTGGACCCACTCCATCGAAGCGATATCCGAGCTGGTGCAGCCCCTCCCGGAGGGTGAGTGGAACCGGAGGACTCCGTGCCCGGGCTGGTCGGTCCGTGACGTGGTCTCGCACGTCATCGGCCTGGACTGCGAGATGCTGGGCGATCCGCGCCCCATCCACACCCTTCCGCGTGACCTCTTCCACGTCACCAACGAGCACCAGCGCTACATGGAGATGCAGGTCGACGTCCGCCGCCATCACACGGCGCCGGAGATGACGGCCGAGCTGGAGTACACGGTCATCCGCCGCAACCGCCAGCTGCGCAACGAGTCCCGTGAACCCGGCGCCAAGCTGCGCGGCCCGATGAGCACCGAGGTCACCCTCGAGCAGGCCATGCGGACCCGGGCCTTCGACGTGTGGCTGCACGAGCAGGACCTGCGCGCGGCCCTCGGCCGCCCGGGCAACCTCGACTCGCCCGGTGCGTACGTCGTCCGGGACATGCTGCTGGAGGCGCTGCCCAAGGTGGTCGCCAAGGACGCGGACGCACCGCGCAGTTCGGCGGTCGTCTTCGACGTGCACGGGCCCGTCGAGTTCCTGCGCACCATCCGCGTCGACGTCCAGGGCCGGGGCAGCCTGGAAACGGCCCCCGCCCTCGGCCCCGCCGCCTCCCTCACCCTCGACTGGGAGACCTACGTACGTCTGGCCTGCGGCCGGGTGACCCCGGAGGCGGTGGCGGACCGCCTGAAGACGGAGGGCGACCCGGACCTGACGGCGGCGATCCTGCGCAATTTCGCGGTGACGCCGTAGCCCGGGCTCCGGTCAGGGCCCGGGTCGGTGGTTAATCGGTGGTCGTTGCTCCGTCGCCGGAACTAGCGTGCGGGCCATGACCGACACTGCGGCGACTCCGCGCGCCGACGACGCTCCACCCCGGCTCACCCGGCTCGTCTTCCACGGCCCCCTCTCGGAGGCACGTGCGGCCGGGATGGTCCGGCGCCTGGCGGCACTACGTCCCGGCAGCGTGCTGGACATCGGCTGCGGCTGGGGCGAATTGATGCTCCGGCTGCTGGACGCCGTACCGGAAGCCCGCGGAGTCGGCATCGACGTCAACGGTGCGGACCTGGCCCGGGGCCGGCTGAACGCCGAGGCGCGCGGGCTCGCGGACCGCGTGGAGTTCGTCGAGGAGTCCGCCGCGGACACCCGGCGCGGGCCGGCCGACCTGGTGCTGTGCCTGGGCGCGAGCCAGGCGCTGAGCACGGACGAACTGCCCACCGCACAGGCGCTGCGCGAGCTGCGCCGGCTGGTGGCCGACGGCGGGCGCGTGCTGCTCGGCGAGTGCTTCTGGGAGCGGACTCCGACGTCGGCCGAGCTGGCCCGGATGTGGCCGGGTGCGTCCGCCGGCGATCACTACGGCCTCCCCGCTCTCCTCGATCTCGCCGTAGAGGCCGGTTTCCGGCCCGAGTGGACGGAGACCGCGAGCCCGGGCGAGTGGGAGGAGTTCGAGTCGGCGTACCAGGCGGACGCCGAGGTGTGGGTGGCCCGGCACCCCGACCATCCGCAGGCCGCCGAGACCCGCGAGCGCCTGGACCGCCACCGGGGCGAGTGGACGGCCTACCGGGGCATCCTCGGACTCGCCTACCTCACCCTGGTACCGGTCACCGGCTGACCGCACGGCGGGACGGACGGAAGGCCGTCGCGGACGGCGGGGCGGCGCGGCGGCGGGACGGCGGGACGGCGGACAAGGCACCGGCAGGTCGCCCGGCCGCGCAACCCACGGGAAACCGGGGGTGCGGGCGGGCGGGAGCACACGGCTCAGGCAGGCACGTGCACCGTCTCCACCCGGCTCGCCACCAGCCGCTCCCGCTCCCGGCGGGCCGCCCGGCCGCGCAGGCGCAGGATCTGGCTCACGCCCAGCGCCTGGAGGACGAACACGACCGAGAAGGCCACCGTGTAGTCGTCGCCGGTGGCGTCCAGCAGGACCCCGACCGCGAAGAGTGTCGTCATGGAGGCGACGAAGCCACCCATGTTGGTGATGCCGGACGCGGTGCCCTGTCGCTCGGGCGGGTTGGCGGGGCGGGCGAAGTCGAAGCCGAGCATCGAGGCCGGGCCGCAGGCGCCGAGGACCGCGCAGAGGGTCACCAGCAGCCACATCGGGGCGTGGTCGCCGGGCCAGGCGAGGGTGAGCGCCCACAGGGCCGCCGTCGCCGCGACCGTGCCCAGGGCCAGCGGCAGCCGGGCCGCGTGGTGCCGGGCGACGATCTGGCCGTAGACCAGGCCGATCACCATGTTGGACAGGACGACCAGGGTCAGCAGCTCCCCCGCCGTGGCCCGGCCGAGGCCCTGCGCCTGGACCAGGAAGGGCAGGCCCCACAGCAGCAGGAACACCATCGCCGGGAACTGGGTCGTGAAGTGCACCCACAGGCCCAGGCGGGTGCCGGGCTCCCGCCACGCCGCGGCGATCTGCCGGCGGACGTAGGCCGCCCCCTGGTGCGGGAACGGCTCGGGCTCGTGCCCCTCGGGGTGGTCCTTCAGGTACAGCAGCGTCAGGACCAGGACGACCGCACCGGCCAGCGCGCTGCCCGCGAACGCCGGGGTCCAGCCGATGCCGTGCAGCAGCCGGGCGAGGACCAGGGTGGAGACCAGGTTGCCCGCCATCCCGACCAGGCCCGCGAGCTGCGCGACCAGCGGTCCGCGCCGGGCCGGGAACCAGCGGCTGCCGAGGCGCAGCACGCTGATGAAGGTCATCGCGTCACCGCATCCGAGCAGTGCCCGCGAGGCGAGGGCCGTGCCGTAGGAGGGCGAGAAGGCGAAGCCGAGCTGGCCCGCCGTGAACAGCACCGCGCCGATGCTCAGCACCTTCTTGGTGCCGAGCCGGTCCACCAGCAGGCCCACGGGTATCTGCATACCGGCGTAGACCAGCAGCTGCAGGATCGAGAAGGCCGAGAGGGCGGAGGCGCCCACGTGGAAACGGTCGGCCGCGTCCAGGCCGGCCACGCCCAGGGACGTACGGAAGATGACGGCGACGAAGTAGACCGAGACGCCGATGGACCACACCGCGACGGCACGACGACCGCCCGGCGGGTCACCCGGCAGGGTGGCGTTGCTCATCGGACCTCACCCCGGGCGAGGTGCGAGAACCAGCCCACGTGCCGGTGCACGATCTCCACGGCCGCCTCCGCGTCCCCGGAGCGCAGCGCGGCCAGGATCTCCTCGTGCTCGGCAAGCGTCTTGGCGATGCGGTCGGGGTGCGAGTGCATGACGGCGACGCCCATCCGCAGCTGACGGTCGCGCAGCTGGTCGTAGAGGCGGGAGAGGATCTCGTTGCCGCCGCTGCGGACGATCTCGGCGTGGAAGCAGCGGTCGGTCTTCGCCGCCGCGGCCAGGTCACCGGCCGCCGCCTGCGCCTTCTGCTGCTCCAGCAGCTCCGCCAGGCGCTCCAGCAGTCGCGGCGGGGCGGGAACGGCCTTGCGGGCCGCGTGCTCCTCGACCAGCAGCCGGGTCTCCACCACATCGGCGATCTCCTGCGCGGAGACCGGCAGGACCAGGGCACCCTTCTTCGGGTACAGCCTGATCAGGCCCTCCACCTCCAGCCGCAGCAGCGCCTCCCGAACGGGTGTGCGCGAGACCCCCACGGCCTCCGCCAGCTCGCCCTCGGTGAGCAGCGTGCCGCCCTCGTAGCGGCGGTCCAGGACGCCCTGCTTGACGTGGCTGTAGACGCGGTCGGCGGCGGGGGGTTGCTTCGTGGGCGTGGCCATGCCCACAGGATAGATACAACACGTACACATGGGAGGGCTTCGTCCACCATGCGGACGTGACGCAGATCTCCCTCAGCCGGTGTACAACCTTCTGTGCTACTTACGTGTCACACACGTGCGGCCGCACTCTCCTCCATCTCAACATGGCCGCACCATATGGGGCATTCAACACAATCGGGGTATATCACTTTGATTACCGGCATTAAGGGCACCCGCCGCATCCGCAGAGCAGGCGCCGTCGCCCTCACCTCCGGCGCACTGGTCGCCGCCGGGGCCCTCACCGCGACGCCCGCGCAGGCCGTCACGACGCCCTCGATCATTGCCAAGGGCGGCTACGTGATGAACAACGCGAACGGCTCCACGCTGTACACCAAGTCTGCGGACTACAGGCGCTCCACCGGCTCCACCACCAAGATCATGACCGCCAAGGTCGTCCTGGCACAGCCGAACCTCAACCTGGACACCAAGGTCACGATCCCGAAGGGCGCCAGCGACTACATCGTCGCCAAGGGGGCCTCCTCGGCCCACCTCATCGTCGGCGACAAGGTCACCGTCCGCCAGCTGCTGTACGGCCTGATGCTGCCGTCCGGCTGCGACGCCGCCTACGTGCTCGCGGACAAGTTCGGCTCCGGCACCACCCACGACGCTCGCGTGAAGTCGTTCATCGGCAAGATGAACTCCGCAGCGACGAGCCTCGGCCTGAAGAACACGCACTTCGACTCCTTCGACGGCATCGGCAGCGGCGCCAACTACTCGACGCCGCGCGACCTGACGAAGATCGCCAGCAGCGCGATGAAGAACTCCACGTTCCGCACGATCGTCAAGACGAAGTCGTACACGGCGAAGACGGTCACCAAGACCGGCGGCACCCGCACGATGACCCCGTGGACCAACACCAACGGGCTCCTCAGCAGCTACAGCGGCACCATCGGCGTGAAGACCGGCTCCGGCCCCGAGGCCAAGTACTGCCTGGTCTTCGCCGCGACCCGGAACGGCAAGACGGTCATCGGGACCGTCCTCGCCTCCACCTCCATCCCGAACCGTGAGGCGGACGCGAAGAAGCTGCTGAGCTACGGCTTCGCCAAGCTCGGCTGACGTTTCTCCCGACCCCACGGGCCCGTTGCAGAAGGCTGCGACGGGCCCGTGTCGTATGCCGGGCCAGGGTGCCGGTGTCGCTGTACGCGGTTGTGCTACCCGAGCTGGTCGTAGGTCTTAAAGGTGTAGGAGGCGTCGTACGACATCAGGTTTCCGTCGGGGGCCGGTATGCCGAGCCGTCGGTCGAGGGGGCCGGTGAGCGGTCCGCAGTGTTCCGCGGCCGGCACGGTGAAGGTGTCGTCGTACGCCGAGAACTCGATCAGCGGCGGGTCCTGGGAGACCCACTTGGAGGGGCCCGAGCGCTTCAGCCGGAAGTCGACGGGTTCGCTCGCCCCGATGGTGCAGCCGTGCGGCAGCAGCGGGCCGACGAGCCGGAAGCGAAGACTGAGTTGCCCGGTGTAGAAGTCGGACCGGCCACCGTACTCCGGCTGTATCGCCAGTCCCAGGACGGAGGAGTGACCGCCCGCGGGGGTGCCGGTCAGCCCACCCGGTACGGCGGTCGGCGCACTGTGCATCGCACCCCACACCTGCCCCTTGCCGCCGTCCGGCAGCGGGCCCTCGGCGTGCGTCATGGTGATCGGGGCGAGGTTCACCGTGACCTTGCCGATCGTCAACCGCGGCGCCGCGGTGTGCACTTCGCATCTCCACCGCGCCGGATCGACCCCCTCGGGCAGGGAGGGGCAGTCGGCGAAGTCGAACGAGGAAGGGGTGGCGGCAGCGGACGAGGACGAGAGGGCGGCAGTGGACACGGAAGGGGTGGTGGCGGCAGTGGGCGCGGAGTAGGCCACTCCCGGCGCGCACACCGCCGCCGTGCCGGCGAGGACGGCGGCGCCCGCGGCCGCGGCGACACGGTGGACGGGGGAGGAACCGGGACGGGCAGCAGCGGATTTCGTCATGTCATCAGCGTGCCGTCGCCGCCACACGACCACCATCCGTGACATCCCCTGCACACCCCTGACCGACCCCTGACGCCATGTCAGGGGTCGGGCGGCTGTGCCCCTGAGACGGTTCCGGCTTCGGCCGAGTCCCGCCCGGAAGCCGCACCGCTCCGCCGCCGTCCGTCTCCTCGCATGACGTGCCGCACTCCTTGATGTTCGTCACCGCGCGCTCGACTCAGGGCAGTTGTGATCGCATACGCTCAACTGCGGTCCCGTCGGCGGAATCGATGATCTTCCCTCGCAAACATGAACATCCCGGTTGGAACTGGCATGTTCGATCTCCTTCGCTCTGCGTTCCGCAGCGGAGGCGGTTCACATGAGGGAACCGGCAAGCAGCCCGACGCGGGCGAACAGCATGAGGCGATCGACGTCAGCGACTTCGTGTACGCGGCGACGGGGGCCAGGGTCCGTCGGCTGACCATGCCGGAGGGGGTCCACCGGTTTCCGGCGGTGGATGTGTGCAAGGAATTCGGACACACCAACTCGAGGCAGGCGCTCGCTCTCGCGGACCATGTCCCCAAAGAGCACCGAGAGATCCTCGAGACCGTAACCGGAGCTTACGGTCTCAGCATTCCGCAGGTGGAGAGTGGCGCCGAGACCTGCGCGGCGGAGGACGGGGCACCGGTGTACGTGCTCAACCGGGCCCGAAGAGGCGACCGGTCCCGAAGAAGACCGGTTCTGAAGAAGACCGGTTCTGAAGAAGACCGGTTCTGAAGAAGACCGGTTCTGAAGAAGACCGGATTCTGAAAGAGAGGGGGCAGCCGCAGGACGAAGTTGCGGCCGCCCCCTTCAGGTCTCGGAGGCCATCGGTCCGAGGGCCGTCAGGCCCAGGTGATCAGCCTCTTCGGCTGCTCCAGGATGGCCGCGGCATCGGCGAGCACCTTGGAACCCAGCTCCCCGTCCACCAGCCGGTGGTCGAAGCTCAACGCGAGCGTCGTCACCTGACGCGGCTTGACCTTGCCCTTGTGGACCCACGGCTGGAGCTTGATCGCACCGACCGCGAGGATCGCCGACTCGCCGGGGTTGAGGATCGGCGTGCCGGTGTCGATGCCGAAGACGCCGACGTTGGTGATGGTCACCGTGCCGCCCTGCATCGCCGCCGGGGAGGTCTTGCCCTCCCGCGCCGTCGCCACCAGTTCGCCCAGTGCCTCGGCCAGCTGCGGAAGCGTCTTGGCGTCGGCGTCCTTGATGTTCGGGACGATCAGGCCGCGGGGGGTCGCCGCCGCGATGCCCAGGTTCACGTAGTGCTTGAGCACGATCTCCTGGTTGGCCTCGTCCCAGGACGCGTTGATGTCCGGGTTGCGCTTGATCGCGACCAGCAGGGCCTTGACGATCAGGAGCAGCGGGTTCACGCGCAGGCCCTGGAACTCCTTGTCCTGCTTGAGCTCCTCGACCAGATTCATCGTGCGCGTCACGTCCACCGTCACGAACTCCGTGACGTGCGGCGCCGTGAACGCCGAGCCGATCATGGCCTGCGCGGTCGCCTTGCGGACACCCTTGACCGGGACACGGGTCTCGCGGGCGCCGTCGTGGGCCACGACGGGTGCGGGAGCCGGGGCGGTGGCGGGGGCCTCCACGACGACCGGTGCGAGAGCCTCGGCAGTCTTGGGGACAGCCGCCGCGTGGACGTCCTCGCGGGTGATGACGCCGTCCGGGCCGGACGGGATGATCGCGGCGAGGTCGACGCCTAGGTCCTTCGCCAGCTTGCGCACCGGCGGCTTGGCCAGGGGGCGCGACTGGGCGGGGACGGCGGGGGCGCCGTGTCCGTTCAGCTCCGTCTGGATGGCCTGGGCCGCTGCCGGGACGGTGACCTCCGGGCCCTTGCGCGGGCGGCGCTTGGTGGAGGAGGTGGCGACCCCGTAGCCGACCAGGACCGGCTGGCGGCCCTCCGGCTTGGCCTCGGGCTCCTTGGGGGCCGCCTTGGGCTGCTCTGCCCTGGGCTGCTCGGCGGGCGCCTCGGCGGGCGCACCGCCGGACACGTCCACGGCGATGATCGCCGTGCCCACGTCCACGGTCGTGCCCTCGGGAAAGCGCAGCTCGCGGACCACGCCGTCGTAGGGGATGGGGAGTTCGACGGCCGCCTTGGCGGTCTCGACCTCGCACACCACCTGGCCGTCGGTGACCGTGTCACCCGGCTGGACGTACCACTTGAGGATCTCGGCCTCGGTGAGTCCCTCGCCCACGTCGGGCATCTTGAACTCGCGTACGGAAGCTTCCGTCATCGTCGTCACGAACCCTCTCCTCAGTACGCCAGGGCACGGTCGACGGCGTCGAGCACCCGGTCCAGACCCGGCAGGTACTCCTCCTCCAGGCGCGCCGGCGGGTACGGGGCGTGGTAGCCGCCGACCCGGAGCACCGGGGCCTCCAGGTGGTAGAAGCAGCGCTCCGTGATCCGGGCGGCGATCTCCGCACCGGAGCCGAAGAACACCGGCGCCTCGTGCACCACGACCAGCCGGCGGGTCTTCTCCACCGAGGCCTGGACGGAGTCGAAGTCGAGGGGGCTGACCGAGCGCAGGTCCAGCACCTCCAGGGACTTGCCCTCCTCGGCGGCCGCGTCCGCGACCTCCTGGCACAGCTTCACCATCGGCCCGTAGGCGGCCAGGGTCAGGTCCGTGCCCTCGCGGACCACCTGCGCCTTGTGCAGGGGGCCGGGGATCGCCTCGGTGCTGACCTCGCCCTTGTCCCAGTAGCGGCGCTTGGGCTCGAAGTAGATCACCGGGTCGTCGCTCTGGATGGCCTGCTGCATCATCCAGTACGCGTCCGACGGGTTGGAGGGGCTGACGATCTTCAGGCCCGCCACGTGCGCGAACAGTGCCTCGGGGGACTCCGAGTGGTGCTCGACCGCGCCGATGCCGCCGCCGTAGGGGATGCGGATGACGATCGGCATCTTGACCTTGCCCAGCGACCGGGCGTGCATCTTCGCCAGCTGGGTGACGATCTGGTCGTAGGCCGGGAAGACGAAGCCGTCGAACTGGATCTCCACCACCGGGCGGTAGCCGCGCAGGGCCAGGCCGATCGCGGCGCCGACGATGCCCGACTCGGCGAGCGGGGTGTCGATGACGCGGCTCTCGCCGAAGTCCTTCTGCAGGCCGTCGGTGACACGGAAGACACCGCCCAGCTTGCCGACGTCCTCGCCCATGACGAGGACCTTGGGGTCCGTCTCCAGGGCCCGGCGCAGCGACTCGTTGATCGCCTTGGCCAGCGCCATGGTCTTGGTCTCGGCTGCCATGATCAGACCCCCTCTGCCTCTGCGTCCGCGAACGACGCCTGGTAGGCGGCGAACTGGGCTCGCTCCTCGTCGACGAGCGCGTGCCCGTCCGCGTACACGTTCTCGAAGATGGCGAAGTGGTCCGGGTCCGGCATGGAGCGGACCGCTTCGCGCACTCGCCTGCCCAACGCCTCGGACTCGGCCTCGAGTTCCGTGAAGAATGCCTCGTCCGCGTGGTCCGACGCCTCGAGGAACCGGCGAAGGCGCAGGATCGGGTCCTTCGCCTCCCAGGACTGCCGCTCCTCGTCGCCCCGGTAGCGGGTGGGGTCGTCGGAGGTGGTGTGGGCGCCCATGCGGTAGGTGTAGGCCTCGACCAGGGTCGGGCCCTCGCCGTTGCGGGCGCGCTCCAGCGCCCACTTGGTGACCGCGAGGCAGGCCAGGACGTCGTTGCCGTCGACGCGTACGCCGGGGAAGCCGAAGCCCTGCGCGCGCTGGTAGAGCGGGACGCGGGTCTGCTTCTCGGTCGGCTCGGAGATCGCCCACTGGTTGTTCTGGCAGAAGAACACCACGGGGGCGTTGTAGACCGCGGAGAAGGTGAACGCCTCGGCCACGTCGCCCTGGCTGGAGGCGCCGTCGCCGAAGTAGGCGATCACGGCCGAGTCGGCGCCGTCCTTGGTCACGCCCATCGCGTAGCCGGTGGCGTGCAGCGTCTGGGAGCCGATGACGATCGTGTACAGGTGGAAGTTGTTGCTGTTCGGGTCCCAGCCGCCGTTGTTCACCCCGCGGAACATCCCGAGCAGGTTGGCCGGGTCGACCCCGCGGCACCAGGCGACGCCGTGCTCGCGGTAGGTCGGGAAGACGTAGTCGTCGTCGTTCAGGGCCCGGCCGGAGCCGATCTGGGCGGCCTCCTGGCCGAGCAGCGAGGCCCACAGGCCCAGCTCGCCCTGGCGCTGCAGGGCGGTGGCCTCGGCGTCGAAGCGGCGGGTGAGCACCATGTCCCGGTACAGGCCGCGCAGCTCCTCCGGGGTGATCCCGGCGACGTAGGCCTCGTACTCGGCGTTCTTGACCCGCTTGCCCTCGGGCGTCAGAAGCTGCACGAGTTCCGGGTCGCTGCTCTTCTTGGTGGTGCGGCTGGTGCGCTTGGTGCCGGTGGTACCGGTACTGCTGCCGGTGGTGCCGGCCTTGCCTGCGGCGCTGCGTCGCGGCTTGCGCGCGGCACTGCTGTCCACGGTCACGTGTGCTCCTCCGTCGTTCCGGCCCCCGGGGTTGCCGGTAGGCCAGTGCGGCTCACCTGTTCTCGACCACCGGGCACGGGGTGGGTGCCACTCGGCCGGGAACAGGCGTGACAGGTGCCCCGGCGAGCGCCCTGCAACTTTCACGTTACCCAGTGCTCCACATTTCTGTGAAACCCCTCCTGACCTGCGTTTTTGCTTGGATTTCCAAGTAAATCCGCAGAGGCCGGAAGGCCGCTGGTCACAGCCTTGCAGGAGGCCGGAGCAACGGCACGTTATCCCGGGCACCCCGGACACGGGAAGAGCCGGTGTGTGACACTGCCCTCGTGCGTGAAGGCGGAAAAATCCGCGTATTCCCGCTCGGCGACCACTCGGTCGCCTGTCTCGGCGTCCGCGAAATGCCCTCCGTATGCTCCCCGGCGAACCGGCATCGAGGCGGTCGGCGAGGCCGGTACGGCGGCGACGCGCTGGTGCGGATTTCCGCCACCCGGCCGTACGTCGCGATGCTCGTCGTACGGCTCCCGGACGGCACCGGCGCCGAGGTGTGCCGTGAGATCCGGTCCCGGGACGAGGCGCTCGGATGCCTGATGCCGGCGTCGTTCGCGGCCCGGCGAGGCCCTCTCCGACACGATCACGGCGGGTGCCTCCGGATACGCCCTGAAGGCGGTCCGCGGCAATGAACTGCTGCAGGCCGTAGGGATGTCGCCGCGGGGCGGTCCCTGCCCGACCCGGTCACGACGGGCCGTGTTGCGGGGCGGCTGCGCGACGGCGGCAGCGCGCGCCCCGCCGACAGACCGGCCCGGCTCACCGGCCAGGAACACCAGATCCTCGAACTGATCGGCGAAGGACTCGCCGATCGCCGGATCTGTGAGCGGCCACACCTCACCGAGAAAACGATCAAGAAGTGAGTTTCCGGCCCGCTCGCCGAACCCGGTATGCAACGACGTTCCCGGGCGGCCGCTCATGCGGCCCGAATGCAGGCGGAAAAGCACGGAAGCCATTGAGGAACGACCGGGTCGACCAATTTTTTGTCGGACCTTTAAACAGAGTCTTGTTCAAGTCGGACTTTATAAAGGGACCGAAGGGACTTATGTCCTCACCCTTCACCTGTGTATCCGGCCGTCGATCCGGAGTTCGCCACAAGGCACCGCGTGACCGAAAGCGACCGTCGGCGACTGCCTGTGACAAGCCCCAGCTCACAGCCGCTTTTTCTGCCCTAACATCTGGCGCGTGCCGCGCTCATGTGTACCACCGCCTGTACCTCACGCGCCCCCTCTGGGCGCCCTGCTGCGCCTGTACGCCGCCGGATCCGCCCTCACCTGCGAACCCGTCGACCAGGGGCTGCTCAATCGCGGCTACCGGCTGTGCACCACCCGCGGCCGCTACTTCCTCAAGCACCACTTCGACCCCGACACCGCCGACCCGGCCGCCATCGAACGCCGGCACCGGGCCACCCAGCGCCTGGCCGACCTCGGCGTCCCGGTCGCCCCGCCGCTCGCGCACCGGGAGGGCCGTACGGTCGCCGTCGTCGGCGGCCACGCCTACGCCCTGCACCCCTGGATCGACGGCAGGCACCGCCACGGCGGCCAGCTCACCCGCGGGGAGAGCGCACGCCTGGGGGCGCTCCTGGGCGCCGTGCACGCCTGTCTGGAGCGTGTGATGCCCCCCAAGGGGCGCACGCGCCCCGCCACGAGCCCGCATCCCGTGGAGAGCGCCGACCCGGCCGACACCTTCGCCCTCATCGACGACCTGCTCGCACATGTCCGCCGCCACCGCCCCGCCGACGCCTTCGACGAACTGGCCCGCCACCGTCTCCTGGAGCGCCGCGCGCTCCTGGAGCAGCACGCCGGCCGGCGCCCGCCGCGCGGCGCCTCGGTGGGCTGGGTGCACGGCGACTTCCACCCGTTCAACCTGCTCTACAAGGGCGACGCCCCGGCCGCCATCGTCGACTGGGACCGGCTCGGTGTGCAGCCCCGCGCCGAGGAGGCCGTACGCGCCGCCGCGATCTTCTTCGTACGGCCCGTGGGAGCGCTGGACCTGCCCAAGGTGCGGGCGTACGCGCGCACGTACCGGCGCGCGGCCGGGGCCACCCCCTCGGAGCTCTCGGCGGCCGTGCACCGGGTGTGGTGGGAACGGCTGAACGACTTCTGGATGCTGCGCTGGCACTACGAGCGCGGCGACACCCGCGCGGACTGCCAGTTCCCGGCCGCCTCGGCGCTCGCCGTGTGGTGGACGCGGGAGTACGACGCGGTGTGCGACGCCTTCGTGAGCTGACCGCCGTACCGGGCGGGACGCGGCCGGGCACGGTCGCGCACGGCCCGGCACCCTCGTGCACGACCGGGCGCAGTCGCGGACAACGGCACGCGCGCGTGGAGCCGATGCTCGCACGCGCGCGTGGTGACTCGTCCGGGGTGCCTCAGGCCGACGCCGGGGCGGACGGCGTCGGTGGCCTTCAAGTCCCGTTGCCGGTCGTGGTCCCGTCCGTGGTGCCCGCGTCCGTGCCGCCTTCGGTGGTGCCCGCGTCCGTGCCACCGTCCGTGGTGCCCGCGTCGGTGCCGCCGTCCGCCGGGTCCGTCGGCTGCGACGGGGTGGTCTGCGGATCCGTCGGCTCGCCCGAGGTCTGCGGATCCGTCGGGTCGGAGCTGGCCGTGTCGGACGGGGTGGTGGACGGCGAGTACGAGGGCGTTCCCCAGTCCGAGCCGGTGTCCGTGCCCGAGCCGTCGTCCGTGGTCTGGTCCGTGGGCTCGTCCGTGGGCTCGTCCGACGGCGACTCGCTGGGCGTCTCGTCCTTGGTGGTCTGCGAGTGGGACGGCTGCGGGTCGTTGCCCGTGCCGCCTCCGTTGCCCGTGTTGTGCAGCGCGAGCGCGACACCGGCCACGATCGCGATCACCGCGAGGACCGCGAGGATCCACAGCTTGCCGCGGCCGCTGCCCTTGTTGCCGTGTCCTTCGAAGCCGCCGTCGTCGCCCCCGCCGTACCCGGCGGGCAGGATCGGCTGCGGGATCTGCGCGGTGCCGGCGCCGAATTCACCGGGGTGCTGCATCGCGGTCGTGCCCGCGAAGCCGCTCGCCGGGGTGTGCCGGCCGTCGTGCATCGCCACCGGGCCGGTGTTCCAGGTTCCGGTGTGGCCGCCCTGGTCGTACAGCATCTGCAGGCCGTACTGGACCATGCCGCGCATTTCCTCGGCAGTCTGGAACCGGTCGTCGGGTTCCTTGGCGAGCGAGCGCATGGCCATGCCGTCCAGCTCCGGCGGGCAGGCGTCGGAGAACTCGGAGGGCGGGGTCGGGATATCCTGGACGTGCTGGTAGACCACCGACAGCGGCGTCTCGCCGGTGAACGGGGGCCGCAGCGCGAGGAGTTCGTACAGCAGGCAGCCGGTCGCGTACAGGTCGGAGCGGTGGTCCACGGCCTTGCCGAGCGCCTGCTCCGGGGAGAGGTACTGCGGGGTGCCCATGACCATGCCGGTCTGCGTCATCGTCGTCGACGCGCCGTGCAGGGCGCGGGCGATGCCGAAGTCCATCACCTTCACGGCGCCGTTGTGGGTGATGATGACGTTGGCCGGCTTGATGTCGCGGTGCACGATGCCGTGCTGGTGCGAGTAGGCGAGCGCCTCCAGCACCCCGGAGACGATGATCAGGGCCTGCTCGGGGCCCGGCGCCTCGGCGTTCATCAGCAGGTCACGGATGGTGCGGCCCTCGACCAGCTCCATCACGATGTACGGCACCGACTGGCCGCCCACGTAGTCCTCGCCGGAGTCGTACACAGCGACGATCGCGTGGTGGTTGAGCCCGGCCACGGACTGGGCCTCGCGCGTGAAGCGGGCCTTGGAGACCGGGTCCTCGGCCAGGTCGGCGCGGAGCAGCTTGACCGCGACGGTACGGCCCAGACGGACGTCCTCGGCCGCGAACACCTCGGCCATGCCGCCACGGCCGAGCCGGTGGGTGAGCCGGTACCGGCCGTCGCCGACGAGCCCTCCGTTGCCCCACATCTCCGGCGTCTCTGACATGCCGCCGCCAGTCGCCTCGGGGTCGGACGGGCCCTGGGCGCTGTGCGTCTGTGCCATCGGTCCTCGCCGTCGTTTCTGCCCGCGGTGCGCGGTGTTGTTACGGTCTCCGTCGGCCACGCTACAGCCTTCGTGGGGGCCGCCGGTCCGGATCCGGCACCGGGACCGGCCCCAGACTGACCGGCCATGAAACCCCTAGCACGCGCTCTCGTGCAAATTCTGTGTACTGGTGGTACGGCCGCTGTAACGCTTCCGCGACGCTTCATTCGCGTACGGTCACGGAACGGGCACCGAGCTTGACGTGTCGGTGCCCTGGGGCAGACTTGGCCGGGAATGACACATTCGATCAAGGCATGTTCGCCAGATGACGGCGCCGGACGGCCAGTGGGGGACGCGGAAAGATGAGCCAGGACGGCGCACAGGGCCGGTACACGGGGCGGGCGGTGGCCGGAGGCCGCTATCAGCTGCGTGACCTGCTCGGTGAAGGCGGTATGGCCTCGGTGCACCTGGCGTACGACGCCGTGCTGGACCGACAGGTCGCCATCAAGACACTGCACACCGAGCTGGGCCGGGAGCAGGCCTTCCGTGAGCGGTTCCGCCGCGAGGCCCAGGCCGTGGCGAAGCTCACGCACACCAACATCGTCTCGGTCTTCGACACCGGCGAGGACGACCTCGACGGCCTGACGACTCCGTACATCGTCATGGAGTACATCGAGGGCCGCCCGCTGGGCTCGGTGCTCGACGAGGACATCCGGCAGCAGGGCGCGATGCCCGCCGACAAGGCGCTGAAGATCACCGCGGATGTGCTGGCGGCGCTGGAGATCAGCCACGAGATGGGGCTGGTCCACCGCGACATCAAACCGGGCAACGTGATGATGACCAAGCGCGGCGTGGTCAAGGTCATGGACTTCGGCATCGCCCGCGCCATGCAGTCCGGCGTCACCTCGATGACGCAGACCGGCATGGTCGTCGGCACCCCGCAGTACCTCTCCCCCGAGCAGGCCCTCGGCCGCGGCGTGGACGCACGCTCCGACCTGTACTCGGTCGGCATCATGCTCTTCCAGCTGGTCACCGGACGGCTGCCGTTCGAGGCGGACTCCCCGCTGGCGATCGCGTACGCGCACGTGCAGGAGGAGCCGGTCGCTCCCTCCTCGGTCAACCGCGCCCTCCCGCCCGCGGTGGACGCGCTGGTCGCCCGCGCGCTGAAGAAGAACCCGAACGAGCGCTTCCCGACCGCCGAGTCCATGCGCGACGAGTGCCTGCGCGTCGCCGCCTCCTTCCAGGCGGCCCCGCCGAGCATCGTGCCGGGCGCCGCGCCGATGCAGAGCGGCTCCGGCGTCGGTTCCGCGGTGTTCCCGCCGGTCGACCAGGCGACCCCGGCGCCCGCCGGCCCGGTCCAGACGCCGTACCAGCCGACTCCGCCGCCGAACCCGTACGGCACCCCGGCGCCCACCCCGGCCCCGGCGTACGGCTACCCGCAGCAGGGCGGCTACCAGACCTCGCCGGCCGCGTACGGGCAGCAGGCCCCCTCCACCCCGCCGCCGTACAACCTCACACCCCAGACCGCGGTCCAGTCCGCCGGCGGGGGCGGCGGCAGGAGCAACAAGCCGGTGATCATCGGCTCGATCGCGGTGTCCCTCGTCGCGGTGGCCGGCCTGGTCGTCGCACTGGCGCTGCACAACGGCGGCGGGGACGACAAGGGGGGCGGCGGCGCCAGCCCCTCCGCGTCGGCCCATGCGGCGGGCTACCGCGGCCCGGACACGTCGAAGGCGGTCGAGAAGACCGACTGCACGGAGCCGCAGGAGTCGTACAACGACCCGAACAAGATCGAGATCCCCGACTTCCGGTTCAAGTACATCAAGTCGGTCAAGGAGTGCGCGGCGGCCGCGGGCTGGCGCATCACGACCAAGGACGTCGACGAGAACACGTACGGCGACGGCGCGGTGATCGACCAGTTCCCCAAGCAGGGCACGGATGTCGACCCGAAGAACGTCGAGATCCAGCTCAACGTGTCGACGGGCAACCCGTAGCAGCGACCGGCCGCACCACGGCCGGCACAGGACACAGAAAAACGGCCCGGCGGACGACCGCCGGGCCCGTTCTTCTGACAGTGCGGGCCGCTGGAACCGCGTGCCCGCCGCGTCGGGTTACAGGTACGGTCCGCCCGAACGGCCGCCCGTGCGCGGGTCGTCCACGCCCTCATGACCCATGCCCGGCGGAAGCGCGCGACGCATCTGCTCCAGCTGGGCCCGCGCGGCCATCTGCTGCGCGAACAGCGTCGTCTGGATCCCGTGGAACAGGCCCTCCAGCCAGCCCACCAACTGGGCCTGTGCGATACGCAGTTCCGCGTCGCTCGGGGTTCCCTCGTCCGTGAACGGCAGGGAGAGCCGCTCCAGCTCCTCGACCAGCTCCGGCGCCAGCCCGTCCTCCAGCTCCTTCACGGAGCTGCGGTGGATCTCCTTGAGCCGGGCCCGGCTCGCCTCGTCCAGGGGAGCCACACGCACCTCCTCCAGGAGCTGCTTGATCATGCTGCCGATCCGCATCACCTTGGCCGGCTGCTCGACCTGGTCCGTCACCGGAATCTCGCGGGAGTCCTCGTCTGCGCCACCGCCGCCAATCGCCATGCCGTCCTGGCCCACGACCAGGATCTGGGGATTCTCCGGTGACCGTTCGTTCCTCGGCATCTCCATGCCGCCATTCTCTCGCACGCCTACACCTCATCACCGTGGTGCCCCCTCTTGGGGCTGATCCACCGTTTAGACCTGTCGGCCCAATCCGGAATGCCCGGCCTGCCATGAAATGTGAGGCTGGCTTTCGTCGAAATTCGACGACTGGGCTCCGGGAGGTCACCAACGTGACTCCATGGCTGCGACTGACGCTCCGCCTCGTTCGGCTGCTGCTCGTCCTCGCGGCGGCCGTGCCGGTGTGCGGCACGGCCACCGCGTACGGCGCGGAGGCGGCACCGCCGGACTCCCCCATGCCGTCGGCCCGGCCCACGGCATCCCCGTCGCCTGCCGCACGGGCCACCGTGTCTCCCGCCGCACGGGTCTCCGCCTCCCCCGCGGAGCCGTCCCGGGCCGGGAGCCGCGCCGGTGAGGGCCGGATGCGGCCGGGCCGCCCGGACGGGCCGCCCGCCGAGGAGGAGGGCGACGACACCCCCACGGTCACCGGGGTCCCCGGCACCGGCGATCCGGAGGACGGCTATCCGGAGGAGCCGGAGACCGCGGACAGCCCGGCCGGGGCGCGGTCGGCCTCCGCCTCGCCCGCGGAGGCCGGACTGGACCCCGCCCGGCCCCCACAGCAGCCCCCGCCCCGGAACGCCGTCCACCAGGGCGGGGCCCCGACCGAACCGACCCTGCAGATCCTGCCCCTGGGCACCGGTCTGGTGCTCATCGGCCTCGGTCTGGGCCTGGCGTTCGTGGGCCTGCGGGTACGGCGCGGCTGATCAGCCGGCCACGGGCGGGACCAGCAGAACCTTCCCGATGTGTCCGCTCGCCTCGACCACCCGGTGGGCCTCGGCCGCCTCCGCCATCGGCAGCTCGCGGTCGACGATCGGGCGGACGTGCCCCGCGGCGAGCAGCGGCCACACGTGCTCGCGTACGGCGGCCACGATGGCCGCCTTCTCGCTCAGCGGCCGGGCCCGCAGCGAGGTGGCGCTGATGGCGGCCCGCTTGTTCAGCAGGGCGGCGATGTTCAGCTCGCCCTTGGCGCCCCCCTGCAGCCCGATGATCGCGAGGCGTCCGTTGACGGCGAGGGCCTGGATGTTGCGGTCCAGGTACTTCGCGCCCATGTTGTCGAGGATGACATCGGCGCCGGCACCGTCCGTGGCCTGCTTGATCTCGGCGACGAAGTCCTGTTCGCGGTAGTTGATCAGCAGGTCCGCGCCCAGCTCGGCGCACCGGTCCAGCTTTTCCTTCGTCCCTGCGGTCACCGCGACCCGGGCGCCGACGGCCTTGGCCAGCTGGATCGCCATCGTGCCGATGCCGCTGGAGCCGCCGTGCGCCAGCAGGGTCTCGCCGGGGTGCAGATGGGCGACCATGAAGACGTTGGACCAGACCGTGCAGACCACCTCGGGCAGCGCGGCCGCCTGCTTCAGGTCGACGCCGTCGGGCACGGGCAGCAGCTGTCCGGCCGGAACGGCGACCTTCTCCGCGTAGCCGCCGCCCGCGAGCAGGGCGCACACCTCGTCGCCGACGGCCCAGCCGGAGACCCCGGGGCCGAGCTCGGCGATCCTGCCGGAGCACTCCAGGCCGGGGTAGGGGGAGGCGCCGGGCGGCGGCTGGTAGAAGCCCTGGCGCTGCAGGATGTCGGCACGGTTGACGGCACTGGCCACCACCTCGACCAGCACCTCGCCCTCGCCGGGCACCGGGTCGGGAACCTCGTCCCACACCAGCGCCTCGGGTCCGCCGGGTTCGGGAATCGTGATCGCATGCATGAGCGCGACGCTACTCCTCGCGGGTGCCGACCCCGGGGCAGGCCCGCTCGGTCGCGGGGCGGGCCCGGCTCAGTCGTGGGGCAGCGGCCGGGTGTGCGGGGTGACCTGGGCGCCAGGGGTCGCGCGGACGATGGTGATCAGGCGGTCGGTCAGCTGGAGGGTGCCGATAGACGGGTCGTCGTAGCCGAGCACCCGGTGTCCGCGTACGACGCTCACCACGAGGTCGTCGGTTTCGCGCGGGGACCTGCCCGCCTCGGCCCGGACCACCGGGCGCTCGACGATGTCCAGGCCGCTGCCCTGCTGGATCAGGTCCTCCATGACCATGCCGGCCGCGGGGCTGAGCACGGACAGGCCGAGGAGCCGGCCGGCCGCGCCGGAGCTGGTGATGACGGCGTCGGCGCCGGACTGTCTGAGGAGCGGGGCGTTCTCCTCCTCGCGCACGGCGGCCACGATCTTCGCGCTCCGGTTGAGCTGCCGGGCCGTCAGGGTGACGAGGACCGCGGTGTCGTCGCGCTGCGGGGCGACGATGATCTGCCGGGCCTTGTGCACTTCTGCGCGGTTGAGCACCTCGCTGCGGGTCGCGTCGCCCATGACGCCCGCATAGCCCTCGGCGGTCGCCGCGTCGATCACCTTGGAGCTGGGGTCGACCACGACCACCTGCTCCTTCCTCAGTCCCGTCGCGCAGACGGTCTGGACGGCCGACCGTCCCTTCGTGCCGAAGCCGATGACGACGGTGTGGTCGCGCAAGGTGGACCTCCAGCGGTTCAGGCGCCATTCGTCCCGGGTGCGTTCGGTGAGGACCTCCAGTGTGGTGCCGACCAGGATGATCAGGAACAGCACGCGCAGCGGGGTGATGACGAAGATGTTGGTGAGCCGGGCGCCGTCGCTGACCGGGGTGATGTCGCCGTATCCGGTGGTGGAGAGGGTGACGGTCGCGTAGTAGAACGCGTCGAGGAGGTCGATGGACCCGTCGGAGTTGTCGCTGTATCCCTCGCGGTCGGCATAGACGATCAGTGCGGTGGCGACCAGCACCGCAAGGGCCATGAGCAGCCGTTTGACGACCTGGCGGATCGGGCGCTCCACCACTTTCCTCGGGAGTTTCACCCGATGGGTCACCAGATGCTCGTCCGCTTGGCGGGCGATGGCGTCATGGCCCGGAAGTTTCACGTGAAACACACCCCGATTCCGGCCGCCGCCCACGGCAGGTCCAGCAGCTCCGTCTCCTCTCCCTGTCCGGCCCCGCCCGGTGCCACGACGGCCAGCGCGTCGGCGGCGGCGATCCCGCGCAGCATGGCCGGGCCGTTGTAGTGCAGCGGTACGGCGTGGTCACCGCGCAGCACCACAGGGATCAGCCGGGTGTCGTACGGGTGCCCCTGCACCTCTTCCTTGAGCGGCAGCGTGTACGGCTCGGGGGCGGAGCGGGCGGCGAGAGTGCGCAGCAGGGGATCGGCGAGCGTGAGGAGGCCGGAGACGGCCGCGAGGGGGTTGCCGGGCAGGCCGACGAGGTGCTGGTGCTCCTTGGTGCGGGCCAGCAGCATGGGGTGGCCGGGACGCACCTTGACGCCGTCGACGAGGAGTTCGGCGCCGATGCGTTCCAGGGTGGGGTGGACGTGGTCGACGGGTCCGGCGGCGGTGCCGCCGGTGGTGACGATGAGGTCGGCGTCGGAGGCGGTGAGCGCCTTGCGCAGGGCCCTGGCGTCGTCACCCAGTCGGCGTACGACGGTGACCTCGGCGCCCATCGCCCGCAGCCAGGACGGCAGCATCGGGCCGAGCGCGTCCCGGATCAGCCCGTCGTGCGGGAGTCCTTCGGTGAGCAGCTCGTCGCCCAGGACGAGGACTTCGGCGCGGGGTCGGGGCACGGCGGTGAGGGTGTCGTATCCGGCGGCCGCGGCGAGGCCCAGGACGGCGGGGGTGACGAGGGTGCCGACGGGGAGCAGCTGGTCGCCGCTGCGGCACTCCTGGCCGCGCGGGCGGATGTCCTGGCCGTGGCCGGCCTCGCGGGTGGCGTGCAGCCGTCCCTGGGTGTCGGTGCGGCCGTGTTCGGTGCGCAGGACGGCGGTGGTGTCGGCCGGGATGCGGGCGCCGGTCGCGATGCGGACGGCCTCGCCGTCGGTCAGCGGCTCGGGCTGCGCGTGCCCGGCGAGCAGACCCCCGTCGCGGACCCCCCAGGGGCCGGGTCCGGCGACCGCCCAGCCGTCCATCGCGGAGGTGTCGAAGGAGGGAAGGTCGGTGAGCGCGTCGAGGGGGGCGGCGAGGACCAGGCCGAGGGCGTCGGCGAGGGAGACGGAGACGGGGGTGCGGCGGCTGCCCGAGCGGGCGGCGCGGGCGGCGATCTCGCGGGCCCGGGGCCAGGGGGTGGCCTTGTGCCGCTCGTGCCCGTGGCCGCTCTGCGCGGCGGAGGCGGGCCCGGATCCGGAGCTGTCGTCCTTGGGCTGCCTCACCAGGGCCAGGGCCTCCTCGACGTCCAGGTCGTCACTGTCCTCGGCGGGCGCCGAGGCCGGGATGCCGGGGGCGGTCATCCGGCGTCCGGGGCGGAGGTGCCCCCGCCGTTCTCTTCCTCCCAGCGCAGGGCCAGCGCGGCGGCCTTGCGGGCGGCATCGGCGACGGCTTCCGGGCCGCCCTTGCCCTGGGCGGCGGCATAGCCGACGAGGAAGGTGGTCAGGGGCGCGGCCGGGCGGGCCACGCCGTGGGCGGCGTCGCGGGCCAGGTCGAGCAGGACGCCGGTGTCGACGTCGAGATCGATGCCCAGCTCGTCCTTGACTGCGGAGATCCATTCATCCAACACGTGCCCATGCTCCCTGATGCGTGCCCTGGCGTCGGCGATGTCGTCCCAGGTGTCGCAGTCGAAGGACGCGAGCGGGTCCGGGATGCGGGTGAGATCGAGGGCGCCGGTCAGCCGGCGCAGGGGCAGGCCGGTCAGACCGTCGTGCCCGGTCGCGAGGGCGGCCAGTTCGCGGCGCAGCGCCGCGGTGCGGTAGGCGGCCACGAGCGGCTGGTCGCGGCCGTCGGCGTCGGTGAGCAGCGCGCCGTCGGTGTCCGTGTCCCGCAGGGCGGTCAACAGGCGCTCCAGCGTGGCCGCTTCGAGGAAGGGCAGGTCGGCGGAGAGGACGACCGTGTGGTCGGCGGTGGCGAGCCGCAGGCCGGCCTCCAGTGCGGCGACGGGCCCGCCGCCGGGTGGTTCCTCGTGCGCCCAGCGCACCGGGCGGACGGTGGGCCGGGGATCGGCGACGACGACGGTCGTGGCAGCGCCGGAGCAGGCGGCGAGCACCCGGTCGAGCAGTGCGCGTCCGCCGACCCGCAGTCCGGGCTTGTCGGCCCCGCCGAGCCGCCGGGCGGCGCCGCCGGCCAGTACGAGGGCGTCGTACGGGGCGGTGGTCCCGGGGGCGGCGGGAGCGGTGTCGGTCACCCTCCGAGTATGCGTGCCGCACTGATCGCAGGGAACCGACGGGCCGGGAGGCGATCGGCGGGGAGCGCCGGTGACGGCGTTCCCCGCCTCCGCCTCTCGGGTCACAGGGTGCGCAGCAGCACCGCCGGCTGTTCCACGCAGTCGGCCACGTACCGCAGGAAGCCGCCTGCCGTGCCGCCGTCGCACACCCGGTGGTCGAAGGTGAACGAGAGCTGCACGACCTGGCGCACGGCCAGCTCGCCCTCGTGCACCCAGGGCTTGGGGACGATGCGGCCGACGCCGAGCATGGCCGCCTCGGGGTGGTTGATGATCGGGGTGGAGCCGTCGACGCCGAACACCCCGTAGTTGTTCAACGTGAAGGTCCCGCCGGTGAGTTCCGCGGGTGTCAGGGTCCCGGTCCGGGCGGCCTCGGTGAGCCGGGCGAACTCCGCGGTCAGCGCCTCGGCGTCGCGTGCGTGGGCGTCCCGGACGACCGGCACGACCAGTCCGCGCGCGGTCTGCGCCGCGAAACCGAGGTGCACGTGGTCGAGTTGGACGACCTCGCGGGCGTCGGTGTCGACGTAGGAGTTCAGCTCGGGGAAGCGGGCGAGGGCGACGGTGCAGATGCGGGCGAGCAGCGCGAGGAGGGAGATCTTCGCTCCTCCTGCCGCGTTCATCGCCGTCCGCGCGCGCATGAGTTCCGTCGCGTCGGCGTCGACCCAGCAGGTCGCGTCGGGGATCTCGCGCCGGCTGCGGGAGAGCTTGTCGGCGACGGCGCCGCGGACGCCCTTGAGCGGGGTACGGATGCCGTTGCGGACGGGGGAGATGCGGACGGCCGGCTCCGCTGCCACGGGGGCGGGGACGGGGACGGTCCTGGCGCGCAGGGCGCCCTCGACGTCGGCCCGCAGGATCAGTCCGTCGGGGCCCGAGCCGGTCAGCAGCCGCAGGTCGAGGCCGTTGTCCCGGGCGATGCGGCGCACCAGCGGGGAGATCACGGCGACGGGTCCCGCGGCGGGTACGGGCTCGGGAGCGGGCGGTGCCGGAGCGGGCTCCTGCGCCGTCCCGTTGGCGGTCGCCGTGCGCACCCTGCGGCGCCGCGCCGGCGCTTCGGAGGTGCCGTAGCCGACCAGGACGTTGCCCGATCCCTCCGTGTCGCCGGCCGTGGCCAGGGGGGCCTGGGGGCCCACCGCCACGGTCAGCAGCGGGGCGCCCACGGGCAGTTCCGTGCCCTCTTCGCCGAAGCGGGCGGTGACCACGCCGCCGTAGGGGCAGGGGACCTCGACCATCGCCTTGGCCGTCTCGACCTCCACGACCGGCTGGTCGATGGCGACGACGTCGCCGACCTGGACCAGCCAGCGGACGATCTCCGCCTCGGTGAGGCCTTCGCCGAGGTCGGGCAGTTTGAACTCCAGCACCTGTGCCATCAGCCCTCGGCCTCCCACTGCAGGCGCGCCACGGCGTCCAGGATGCGGTCGACGCCGGGCAGGTGGTGCCGCTCCAGCATCGGCGGCGGGTAGGGGATGTCGAAGCCGGCCACGCGGAGCACCGGTGCCTCCAGGTGGTGGAAGCAGCGCTCGGTGATGCGGGCCGCGATCTCGCCGCCCGGGCCGCCGAATCCGGTCGACTCGTGCACGACGACCGCCCGGCCGGTGCGCCGGACGGCCGCGCAGACCGTCTCGTCGTCGAACGGCACCAGGGAGCGCAGGTCGAGCACTTCCAGGTCCCAGCCCTCCGCCCGGGCGGCCTCGGCGGCCTCCAGGCAGACCGGCAGGGACGGGCCGTAGGTGATGAGCGTGGCGCTGGTGCCGGGGCGGCGGACCACCGCCCGTCCGATGGGCTCGACGTCCGTGGGGTGCTCGGGGTTCCAGGTGTCCTTCGACCAGTACAGCCGCTTGGGCTCCAGGAAGACGACGGGGTCGTCGGAGGCGATGGCCCGGCGGAGCAGACCGTAGGCGTCGGCGACGGTCGCGGGCGTGACGACGTGGAGGCCCGGGGTGGCCATGTAGTAGGCCTCGGAGGAGTCGCTGTGGTGCTCGACGCCGCCGATGCCGCCGCCGTAGGGGACACGGACGGTGATCGGCAGGGGCATCCGGCCGCGCGTGCGGTTGCGCATCCGGGAGACATGGCTGATCAGCTGCTCGAACGCCGGGTAGGCGAAGGCGTCGAACTGCATCTCCACGACCGGGCGCAGCCCGTACATGGCCATGCCGACGGCGGCGCCGAGGATGCCCGCCTCCGCGAGCGGGGTGTCGGTGCAGCGGTCCTCGCCGAACTCCTTGGCGAGCCCGTCGGTGACCCGGAAGACACCTCCGAGGGTGCCGACGTCCTCGCCCATGACGTGCACGTTCGGGTCGGCGGCCATCGCGTCGCGCATCGCGCGCGTGAGGGCCTGCGCCATGGTGGCGGGCTTGACGGCGACGGTGGTCATCGAAGGTCGCCTTCCTGGTCGTCCTGTTCCGCCTCCAGCTCGGCACGCAGCAGGGCGCGCTGCTCGCGCAGTTGCGCGGTGGCCTCCGCGTAGACGTGGTCGAAGAGGTCCATGGGATTGAGCTCGGGGTCCCTGTTCATACGTTCGCGCAGGTCGGCTGCCATCTCCTCGGCGTCCTGCCGGGCGGCCTCGATGCCGGCGTCGTCGAGCAGGCCGCGCGCGGTCAGCTCCTGTTCCAGCAGCCGGATCGGGTCGTGCGCGCGCCAGGCCTCGACCTCGGCGTCGCCGCGGTAGCGGGTGGCGTCGTCGGCGTTGGTGTGGGCCTCGATGCGGTACGTCACCGCCTCCACCAGGGTCGGGCCGCCGCCCGCGCGGGCGTGCCGTACGGCGTCGCTGAGGACCTCGTGCACGGCGGCCGCGTCGTTGCCGTCGACCAGCCGGCCAGGCATGCCGTAGCCGACGGCCTTGTGGGCCAGGGAGGGCGCGGCGGTCTGCTTGGCGAGCGGGACGGAGATGGCGAAGCCGTTGTTCTGCACCAGGAAGACCACCGGTGCCTGCCAGACGGCGGCGAAGTTCAGGGCCTCGTGGAAGTCGCCCTCGCTGGTGCCGCCGTCGCCGACCATGGCGAGCGCGACCACGTCGTCGCCCTTGAGGCGGGCGGCGTGGGCGAGGCCGACGGCGTGCGGGAGCTGGGTGGCCAGCGGGGTGCTGAGGGGTGCCACGCGGTGGGCATGGGGGTCGTAGCCGGTGTGCCAGTCGCCGCGCAGCAGGGTGAGCGCCTCGACCGGGTCGACGCCCCGGGCGACGACGGCGAGGGTGTCGCGGTAGCTGGGGAAGAGCCAGTCGCGCTCCTCCAGGGCCAGAGCGGCGGCGACCTCGCAGGCCTCCTGCCCGGTGCTGGAGGGGTAGACGGCGAGGCGGCCCTGCTTGGTCAGCGCGGTGGCCTGCGTGTTGTAGCGGCGGCCGCGCACCAGCTGGGCGTGGAGCCGGCGCAGCAGGTCCGGATCGGCCTTGGCGGCCGCCTCGGTGCCGAGGACGCGGTAGGGCTCGGCGTCGGGCAGCAGCGGCGCGGGGTCCATACGGGGCTGCCAGGCGGGCGGCGGCGAAGGCCGATACGCGCCCCGCTGCTCCATGACCGTCATGACGGCACCTCCTCGTGGGAGCGGCTAAGGGAGACGTGTCGGCTGTGACCCGCCTCACCTACCGATTGTTCGGTCGTCGGCACATTTTGGCTACAGCCCCCGTCAGGCTGTGGACAAACGGTTCTCCACAACCTGGAATGAATGCAGGACGTCCACGGCAGTGAAGCGGGGGGACATGGCAGCTGAACAAATGGCCGACGGACCGCACGACAGCGCCGCGCAGCCGCCACGTCCGCTCGACGCCATAGACCAGGACATCCTGAAGATCCTGCAGGCGGACGGCCGAGCCTCGATACGCTCCGTCGCCGAGCGCGTACACGTCTCGCGCGCCAATGCCTACGCGCGCATCAACCGTCTGGTCGAGGACGGGGTGATCAGGGGTTTCAGTGCCCGCGTCGACCACGAGCGGGCAGGGCACAGCACCTCGGCGTACGTCACCCTGAAGATCGTCCAGAACACCTGGCGCACGGTCCGCGAGCAGCTCAGACAGCTGCCCGGTGCCTCCCACATCGCGCTGGTGGGCGGTGATTTCGACGTCCTGCTCCTGGTGCACACGCCCGACAACAGGGCGCTGCGCGAGCTGGTGCTCACCCGGCTCCAGGCGATCCCCGAGGTGCTCAGCACCCGCACCCTGCTGGTGTTCGAGGAGGAGGACCTGGAGCCGGAGGCCTGAGTCAGGCACCGCCGCCCGCCCGAGCCGGTCTCAGCTCCGGCGCAGGCCCGAGAAAACCAGGCGGACCACCGCGTCGGCCACCTCGCGGCCGCTGGCGCCGCGCGTGTCGGGCCGGTACCACTCCACGATCGAGTTGATCATCCCGAAGACCAGCCGGGTCGCCAGCCGCACCTCCACGTCGCCGCATATGTCCCCGTCGGCGGCCGCGGCCTTGAGCAGCTCGGCGACCTGGTGGTCGAAGTCGCGGCGGCGCTCCAGCGCCCAGCGCTCGGTCTCGGTGTTGCCGCGCACGCGCAGCAGCAGCGTCACGTACGGCAGCTCGGACATGAGGACCTCGACCATGCGCCGTACGACGTGCTCCAGACGGTCCGCGGCGCGCCCCACGCGCGCGTGCTCCTCGCCGAGGATCCCGAACAGTCCGTCCAGCGCCCGGCTGACGGCCCGGCGCAGCAGCTCTTCCTTGCCGCTGACGTGGTGGTAGATGGACGACTTGGAGATGCCGGCCGCCTTGGAGAGATGCTCCATGGAGGTGCCGTCGTAGCCGCGCTCGTTGAACACCTGGACGGCCACGGAGAGCAGCGTCTCGGGGGTGTACGTGTCGCGCTTGGCGGTGGTCATGGGGTGGCCTCCCGCTTGTCGGTGGCGTACGCGTGCCGGTAGAGCGCGAGGGAGGCCGCGTAGCGTCCGGAGGGGTCCCGCTCGTGCATCTCGTCCAGGAGACCGCAGGCGAAGTCCCTGCCGAGCCTGCGGTTCCACTCGAAGGGGCCGAGCGGGTAGCTGACCCCGAGACGCATGGCGGTGTCGATGTCCTCCTCGGTGGCCACGCCCTTGGCCACGGCGTCGTAGGCGAGGTCGACGACCCGGGCGACCGTGCGGGCGACGATCATGCCGGGGGCGTCGCCGATGACGCTGACGTCCTTGCCGAGCGCCTGGAAGAGGCCGGTGGCCTCGGCGAGGGTCTGCGGCAGGGTGTCCTGGCAGGCGGAAAGGGCGATGCGGGTGGCCTTGCGGTAGTCGAGTGCGAGGTCGAAGTAGACGACGTCGCGGTACTCCACGGACGTCTGGCCGTCGGCGAGGACCAGCTGGCCGCCGCTCGGCAGCACCAGCCGGGTGCCGTTGTCCTCGTCCTCCTCGCGGACCTCGATGCCCGCCTCGCGGACCAGCGCGAGAACGTCGGCCGCCGGGCCCAGGGTGCCCTCGGCGACGACGTACGCGGGCGGCTGCCGCCTATCGGCGGTGTGCGGCTCGGAGCGCTCGGCGTCCTCGGCGTAGTCGAACCAGCCGTGCCCGCTCTTTCGGCCGAGCCGCCCGGACTCGACCAGCCGGCGCTGGGCCAGCGAGGGCGTGAAGCGCACGTCCTGGAAGAAGGACTGCCACACCGAGTGGGTGACGGACTCGTTGACGTCCTGCCCGATCAGGTCGGTCAGTTCGAACGCGCCCATCCGGAAGCCGCCGCACTCGCGCAGGACCGCGTCGATGGTGGCCGGGTCGGCGGCCTGGGCCTCGTAGACCGCGAAGGCCTCGGCGTAGAAGGGCCGGGCGATCCGGTTGACGATGAAGCCGGGGGTGTCCGCGCAGGCCACCGGGGTCTTGCCCCAGGCGCGCGCGGTCTCGTACGCGCGCGTGGCCGACGTGACGTCGGTGGCGAAGCCGGAGACGACCTCGACCAGAGGCAGCAGCGGGGCCGGGTTGAAGAAGTGCAGGCCCAGGAAGCGGCCGGGGTTGCCGAGGGCGCCGCCGATGGCCGTCACCGACAGGGACGAGGTGTTGGTGGCGAGCAGACAGTCGTCGGCGACGATCTCCTCCAGCTCGCGGAAGAGCTGCTGTTTGACGTCCAGCCGCTCCAGCACGGCCTCGACGACCAGTGCGCAGTCGGCCAGCTCGGCGAGGCCGCCCGCGGGCATGAGCCGGGCGCGCGCGGCGTCTCGTTCGGCGGCGGTGAGGCGGTCCTTGGCCACGAGCCGGTCGAGGCGGGCGCCGATCGCTTCGGCCGCCTCCTGGGCGCGCCCGGCAACGGCATCGTAGAGCCGCACGGGGTGGCCGGCGGCCAACGCGACCTGGGCGATGCCCTGGCCCATGGTGCCGGTGCCGACGACGGCCACGGGGCTGCTGAGGTCGAGTGCTGTCATGTGCGCGATCCTCCCGCACGACGTTTTCCACACATGCGCCGGACCCCCTTGTCCCGACCGATCGTTCGGTTACTCTAGCTCTGACCGTCTGTTTCCGCCTCTGTTTCCGCCCAGGTCATGAACTCGACGAAGAGTTCTCCAGACGAGGAGTTGGTCCCGCATGGCCGCCGAACTGACCACGCACGAGCTGATCGCGAAGCACCGGCCCACGCTCGACCAGGCGCTGGAAGCGATCCGCACGCGCGCCTACTGGTCCCCGCATCCCGAGCACCCGAAGGCCTACGGCGAGCACGGCAGCCTGGACGCGGCGGCGGGCAAGGCCGCCTTCGACGCGCTCCTCGGCTCCCGCCTCGACCTCGGCCAGCCCGGCACCGACGACTGGGTCGGCGGCGAGGTCTCGCCGTACGGCATCGAGCTGGGCGTCACCTACCCGCACGCGGACGTCGACGTGCTGCTGCCCGCGATGAAGGCCGGACAGCGCGCCTGGCGGGACGCGGGCGCGGAGACCCGTGCGGTGGTCTGTCTGGAGATCCTGAAGCGGATCAGCGACCGGACGCACGAGTTCGCGCACGCGGTCATGCACACCAGCGGGCAGGCTTTCATGATGGCGTTCCAGGCGGGCGGCCCGCACGCCCAGGACCGCGGTCTGGAGGCGGTGGCGTACGCGTACGTGGAGCAGGTCCGCACACCCGAGACGGCCGAGTGGACCAAGCCGCAGGGCAAGCGCGACCCGCTGGCGCTGACCAAGCAGTTCACGCCGGTCCCGCGCGGCATCGGCCTGGTCATCGGCTGCAACACCTTCCCGACCTGGAACGGCTACCCGGGCCTGTTCGCCTCCCTGGCCACCGGTAACGCGGTCCTGGTCAAGCCCCACCCGCGCGCGGTGCTGCCGCTCGCCCTGACCGTGCAGGTCGCCCGGCAGGTGCTCGCCGAGGCGGGCTTCGACCCGAATCTGGTGACACTGGCCGCCGAGCGCCCCGGCGAGGGCATCGCCAAGACGCTCGCCACCCGCCCCGAGATCCGGGTCATCGACTACACCGGCTCGACGTCCTTCGGCGACTGGCTGGAGGCCAACGCCCGCCAGGCGCAGGTCTACACGGAGAAGGCCGGCGTCAACACGGTCATCGTGGAGTCGACGGACAACTACAAGGGGATGCTGTCCAACCTGGCCTTCTCGCTGTCCCTGTACAGCGGCCAGATGTGCACCACCCCGCAGAACCTGCTCGTTCCGCGCGAGGGCATCCGCACCGACGAGGGCCCCAAGACGTTCGACGAGGTGACCGCGGACCTCGCTCGCGCGGTCGACGGCCTGCTCGGCGACGACGCCCGCGCGAACGCGCTGCTGGGTGCGATCGTCAACCCGGACGTCAAGGCGCGCCTGGAAGCGGCGGCCGGCCTCGGTGAAGTCGCCCTGGCCTCGCGCGAGATCAGCAACCCGGAGTTCCCGGGCGCGGTCGTGCGCACCCCCGTGATCGTCAAGCTGGACGGCGCCAAGCCGGACGACGAGGCCGCCTACATGAGCGAGTGCTTCGGCCCCGTGTCCTTCGCCGTCGCGGTCGACTCGGCGACCGACGCGGTGGAGCTGCTGCGCCGCACGGTCCGTGAGAAGGGCGCCATGACGGTCGGCGCGTACACCACCGACACGGAGGTCGGGCAGGCCATCGAGGAGGTCTGCCTGGAGGAGGCCGCCCAGCTGTCCCTCAACCTGATCGGCGGGGTGTATGTGAACCAGACCGCCGCCTTCTCCGACTTCCACGGCTCGGGCGGCAACCCGGCGGCGAACGCCGCGCTGACCGACGGCGCGTTCGTGGCCAGCCGCTTCCGGGTGGTCGAGGTCCGCCGGGAGGCCTAGGGAGCCGTGGGTGCGCCCCCGGCGGCACTCCAGTGGTACAGCGTCATGGCCACGCTGGTGGCCAGGTTGTAGCTGGAGACCTGGGGGCGCATCGGCAGCGCCAGCAGATGGTCGGTACGCGCGCGCAGCTGCGCCGACAGGCCGCTGCGCTCCGAGCCGAAGGCCAGCACGGCGTCGTCCGGCAGCTTGACGCCCCGGATGTCGTCGCCCTCCGGGTCCAGGGCGAACAGCGGCCCGGCCGGCAGCTCCTCGACGCCGAGCCGTTCCACGGCGGTCGCGAAGTGCAGTCCCGCTCCGCCGCGCACCACGGTGGGGTGCCAGGGGTCGAGGGTGCCCGTGGTGACCACTCCGGTCGCCCCGAAGCCGGCGGCCAGCCGGATCACCGCTCCCGCGTTGCCGAGGTTGCGCGGCTGGTCGAGGACCACGACGGGCGCGGTACGGGGCGCATGGGCGAGCGCCCGCAGATTGGCCTCGCGGGACGGCCGTACGGCCAGGGCCGCCACGCCCGTCGGGTGCGGGCGGGGCACCAGCGAGGCGTACGTCTCCTCGGGCACCTCCGCCAGGAGCGCGTCCAGCCTGTCCCTGACGTCCCCGGCCAGCTCCTCTGCGAGGGCGAGCGCCGCCCGCCGGTCGGTGGTGACCGCCACCGGGATCTCCGCGCCGAAGCGCAGCGCGTGCTTGAGGGCGTGAAAGCCGTCGAGCAGCACGGCGGCACCGGCGCTCTCGCGCCAGCGGATCACGGGGTCGGTCATGCGGTGAACCCTACGCGGCCCTGCGCGCTCTCCTCGGGGGAGCGCGGCGGGGGCAGCGTACGGTCCTCGGCGCCGCGCCGTACCAGGCGTCCTCGCGCCCGTGCCGCCCAGCCACCGAGCAGCAGCAGGAAGGACGTCGGCAGGAAGACCGCGTCCGCGGTGATCATCGCCAGCGAGAAGAACGGCAGGCCGAGGACGACCGCGATCACGGCGTGCTCGGTCATCATCAGCACCAGCAGGACATTCTTGACCCGGCGGTTGAACAGCGTGAACGGGAAGGCAACCTGCACCATGACCGTCCCGTAGGTCACGATCATCATGATCGTTCCGCTGGAGGACATCAGGTCGGCCAGGGCGGGCCACGGCGAGAAGTAGTCCAGGTGGAGCGGGTAGTAGACGGCGGTGCCGTCCTGCCAGCGCGAGCCCTGGATCTTGTACCAGCCGGCCGTGGCGTAGATCAGGCAGGCCTCGGCCATGATCACGAACAGGGCGCCGTTGTGCAGGACGTTGGCGATCACGTCCAGCAGGATCCGCGGCTCCTGCGACCTCGCCCGGCGCTGCACCACCCCCCACAGACCGAGCACCACCCACACCGTCCACAGCAGCGCGGGCACCAGCCAGCCGTTGTCGAACCGGCCCGCCAGCGTCACACCACCGAGCACGAGGCCGAGCACCGCCCACAGCAGCGGTCCCACCCGGTCGGGGCGAACCCGATCCCCACGCGCGCGTGCCGCCTCGGCGCGGGCCGCCCGCCGCGCGTCGAGCGACCACACCCGGCCGCAGCGCGTGAAGACCAGGTAGAAGGACATCAGGTGCAGGACGTTGTCGCCGCCGTCGCCCACGAAGACACTGCGGTTCTGCAGCGACAGCACACCCACCATGAACAGCACGGAGGCGGTCCGGGTGCGCCAGCCCAGCAGCAGCGCCGCGCTGGAGAGGATCGCCAGCAGGTAGAAGGCCTCGAACCAGGCCTGCCCGTCCGACCACATCAGGGCCGTGAAGGCGTGATTGTCGGAGGTCAGCTGCTGAGCGAGGTCCCAGCTCCAGGGGCCGTCGGGACCGTACAGCTCCTGACGGTGGGGGAACTCGCGCAGCAGGAACAGCAGCCAGGTCGCGGCGAAGCCGATGCGGATCACGGCGCTCTGGTACGGGCCGAGCGCCGACTCGGTGACGCGGGCGATACCGCGCGACAGGGTCAGGGAGAGCCGGTTCACCGCGCACCTCCCGCGGCCTCTTCGTCGCCCACCGTCCACCAGGGCAGCAGACGGAAGACGGGCTTGTCGGAGATCTTCTCGCGGCTCCACTTCGGCGGCTGCACATTGGTGGTGCTGGAACGGACCTGCACCCGCTGGATGACACCCTCCCGGCTGATCGCGTCGTCCCGGTTCAGGCGCATCACCACGATCCGCCGCACGTACTGCTCGGACAACGCGCCCCGCATACCCACGGGCCGGTTGTCGGCGCCGTGCGTGGCGACGAAGAAGTCCCAGCCGCGGCGCACCTCGTTCTGCTCGGTGTGGCTGGGCAGCAGGCTGCCGTCGATGGCCGCGCCGTCCTGGGCGGAGAGATCGTTCCAGGCGGTGGTGCGCACGTTGCCGTCCTTCATCCGCACCTCGGCGCGCGCCTGGACGGCGATGTTCTGCTGCAGCGGGTTCGGGGCGAACAGCTTCCAGTTCTGCTCGAACTCCGGATACACCCACTCCTCTATCGCCTTGCCGTGCTGCTTGGTCACCGTGTTCGCCGGCGCCAGGCTCAGGAACACCATGCCCAGATGCACACAGGCGGCGACGGCGACCACCGCGAGCGCCACCGCGGCACCCACCTGGTAGCGGGGGGAGAGGGCGGCCACGCCGGTGCGGCGCGGCACGGGCGGCGGGGACCCGGTCGACGGGGAGCCGTCGGGATCACCGGAGGCCGGCCGGACAGGAGCCTCCTGGTGCTCGGGGTCCTCCGGGCGACGCGCCCCGGTCGACCCGTCGGGCCCGCGCAGGGCCTGCGAGTCCTCGTCGTACGCGTCCATTTCCGCCCCGTCCCCCGATTCCACTCGGTGTCCACTCGGTCCCGGCACCGCCACAGGCACCGCGTTCTTCCCGGGCGCCGCTCCTCGGCACTCGGGACCGAACGGTACTCAGCACTGGCCGTCCGGCGCAGCCCCGGGTATGTGCCGAAACAGTGGCCCTCGCCACGCCGCACCGCCCCACGCCCGGTTTTCCACAGGCCGTCCACGAGGTTTTCCACAGCAGTTGACACCCGCAGCGCCCCGGCACACCATTGATGACGCACGGACCGAACGATCGGTCGGGACAGTGTTCAAGGAGAGCCCGAGGTCAGGGGGACCGCATGGCCACAGCAGCCGCGCACACCACAGCCCACACGGACACGGACGGCGCACGGACCACCGCCGGCGACACGGCGGAGTACCAGCGCGCCTTCGACGCGGCCGTGGCCGCCGACGAGCGCATCGAACCGCGCGACTGGATGCCCGACGCCTACCGCGCCACCCTGGTCCGGCAGATCGCCCAGCACGCACACTCCGAGATCATCGGCATGCAGCCCGAGGCCAACTGGATCACCCGCGCGCCCAGCCTGCGCCGCAAGGCGATCCTGATGGCCAAGGTCCAGGACGAAGCCGGCCACGGCCTGTACCTGTACAGCGCGGCCGAAACCCTCGGCACCAGCCGCGACGAACTCCTCGACAAACTGCACAGCGGCCGCCAGAAGTACTCCTCGATCTTCAACTACCCCACGCTGACCTGGGCCGACGTCGGCGCCATCGGCTGGCTGGTGGACGGCGCCGCGATCACCAACCAGGTCCCCCTGTGCCGCTGCTCCTACGGACCCTACGCACGCGCCATGGTGCGGATCTGCAAAGAGGAGTCCTTCCACCAGCGCCAGGGCTACGAGCTCCTGCACGCCCTCAGCAAGGGCACCGAGGCACAGCACGCCATGGCCCAGGACGCCGTGAACCGCTGGTGGTGGCCCTCACTGATGATGTTCGGCCCACCCGACGACGCATCACAGCACTCCGCGCAGTCGATGGAATGGAAGATCAAGCGCCACTCCAACGACGAGCTGCGCCAGCGCTTCGTCGACATCTGCGTCCCCCAGGCCGAATCCCTCGGCCTGACCCTCCCCGACCCGGACCTGCGATGGAACGAGGAGCGAGGACAGCACGACTTCGGCAGCATCGACTGGACGGAGTTCTGGGAGGTCCTCAAGGGCAACGGACCCTGCAACGAACAGCGGATCACCCAGCGCAGAACCGCCCACGACGAGGGCGCATGGGTACGGGAAGCGGCCGCCGCCTACGCGGCCAAGCACACCGGAACCACCGGTGGGACGGGAGAAACGCGAGCATGACCAACACCGACTGGCCCCTGTGGGAGGTCTTCGTGCGCTCCCGCCGCGGCCTCTCCCACACCCACGCCGGCAGCCTGCACGCACCCGACGCCGAACTGGCCCTGCGCAACGCCCGCGACCTCTACACCCGGCGCGGCGAGGGCGTCTCGATCTGGGTCGTCCCCGCCTCCGCGATCACCGCGTCCTCACCCGACGAGAAGGACCCCTTCTTCGAACCGGCCGCCGACAAGCCCTACCGCCACCCGACCTTCTACGAGATCCCGGAAGGGGTGAAGCACCTGTGACCACGACCGCCACCGCGACCGCCGCGCTCGCCCTCGGCGACGACGCCCTGGTGCTCTCCCACCGCCTGGGGGAGTGGGCCGGACACGCCCCCGCCCTGGAGGAGGAGGTCGCCCTCGCCAACATCGCCCTCGACCTGCTCGGCCAGGCCCGGATACTGCTCTCGATGGCCGGCGACGAGGACGAACTGGCCTACCTCCGCGAGGAGCGCGCCTTCCGCAACCTCCAGCTGGCCGAACAGCCGAACGGCGACTTCGCGCACACCATCGCCCGCCAGCTGTACTTCTCCACCTACCAGCAGCTCCTCTACACCGAACTGGCCACGTCCGACGGCCCGTTCGCACCGCTGGCCGCAAAGGCCGTCAAGGAGGTCGCCTACCACCGCGACCACGCCGAGCTGTGGACACTGCGCCTCGGTGACGGCACCGACAGCAGCCGGGACCGGATGCAGCAGGCATCCCAGGCACTGTGGCGGTACACCGGGGAGATGTTCCAGCCGGTGGAGGGCCTGGACGCCGACTGGGCAGGCATGGAGACCCAATGGCTCCAGTCCATGACGGACGTGCTCGGCCGGGCCACCCTGGCCATGCCCGAAGGACCGCGCACCGGCGCCTGGACGGCAGGCGCCGGCCGGCAGGGCCTGCACACCGAACCCTTCGGACGGATGCTCGCGGACATGCAGCACCTGCACCGCAGCCACCCGGGGGCGTCATGGTGACGGCCACCGCCCTGGAGGCGGAACTGCTGGAGCTGGCCGGTTCGGTACCCGACCCCGAACTGCCCGTGCTCACACTCCAGGAGCTGGGCGTCCTGCGCGCGGTACACATCAGCGGAGCGGACACGGTAGAGGTCGACCTGACCCCCACCTACACCGGCTGCCCCGCCATCGAGGCGATGAGCCTGGACATCGAGCGGATACTGCGCGCCCACGGCATGCGCGAGGTCACCGTCCGCACGGTCCTCTCCCCCGCCTGGTCCACCGACGACATCACCCCCGAAGGCCGCCGCAAACTCCAGGAGTTCGGCATCGCTCCCCCACGCGAGCACCATGACTCGGGACCGGTGCCACTGACCCTGGGCGCGACCCGCACCCTCACCGAGGACACCGACCCGGTCCGCTGCCCGCACTGCGGATCCACGGACACCGAACTGCTGAGCCGGTTCTCCTCCACCGCATGCAAGGCACTGCGCCGCTGCCTCTCCTGCCGTGAACCGTTCGACCACTTCAAGGAGTTGTGATGGCACGCTTCCACCCGCTCCCGGTGGCCGCGGTCGACCGGCTCACCGACGACTCCGTCGCACTCACCCTCACCGTCCCGCCCGAGCTGCGCGAGGAGTACCGGCACGCACCCGGCCAGCACCTCGCCCTGCGGCGCCGCGCGGACGGCGACGAGATACGAAGGACGTACTCGATCTGCTCCCCGGCCCCCCACCCGGCCGGCGAGGGCCCGAGCACGCTGCGTGTGGGAGTGCGGCTGGTCGAGGGTGGAGCCTTCTCCACGTACGCGCTGAAGGAGATCACTGTCGGCGACGAGCTGGAGGTGATGACCCCGGCCGGACGCTTCGTCCTCGAACCGGCACCGGGCCTGTACGCGGCCATCGTCGGCGGCAGCGGCATCACCCCCGTCCTGTCGATCGCCGCCACGCTGCTCGCGCGGGAGCCCGCGGCCCGGTTCTGCCTGATACGCAGCGACCGCACGGCCGCCTCGACGATGTTCCTGGAGGAGGTCGCCGACCTGAAGGACCGCTACCCGGAGCGGCTGCAGCACGTGACCGTGCTCTCCCGCGAGGAGCAGCAGGCGGGCCTGCCGTCCGGACGGCTCGACCGCGAGCGGCTCGCCGGACTGCTGCCGGCGCTGCTGCCGGTGGACCAGGTGGCGGGATGGTTCCTGTGCGGACCGTTCGGTCTGGTCGAGGGCGCGGAGAAGGCGCTGCGCGGACTGGGCGTGGACCGGACCCGCATCCACCAGGAGATCTTCCACGTGGACGCGGGGACGACCCCGGCGGCCCGCGTCCCGGCACCCGCGCACAGCACCGTCACCGCCCGGCTCGACGGACGCGGCGGCACCTGGCCGGTCCAGGACGGCGAGTCCCTGCTGGAAACGGTGCTGCGCAACCGCTCCGACGCGCCCTACGCCTGCAAGGGCGGGGTGTGCGGAACCTGCCGGGCCTTCCTGGTCTCGGGCGAGGTGCGCATGGACCGCAACTTCGCACTGGAGGCGGAGGAGACGGAGGCCGGATATGTGCTGGCCTGCCAGTCGCATCCGGTGACGGAGAAGGTGGAGCTGGACTTCGACCGCTGAGGCGTGCCTCGGTGGTGGACGGGGAGGGGCTGGGGGAGGGGGAGGGAGGGGGGTGGGGAACCCCCAGAAGCAATACCGAGAAGCGACCTCGAATCCCCCACCCGAAGACCCCACCCCCTCCTCCCCGTTCCCTTCTTCTAGAACCTGTTCTATCTTGACGCCTCGTCAGACGAACCGTCGGATGAGCGGATCCGCCAGGAGGACAGGTCGTGGACTTCACCTTCAGCGAGGAGCAGTTGGCGGCGGCCGAGGCGGCGCGGGGCGTGTTCGCCGGGGTGGCGCCGGACTCGGTGCCCAGTCCGGCGCTCACCACCGGCGCCGTGGCCGAGACCTTCGACCGGGAGCTGTGGTCCCGGCTGGCCGGAGCGGACCTGCTGAGCCTGCTGCTCGGGGAGCAGTACGGCGGGGCGGGCCTGGACGCCATCGCGCTGTGCCTGGTGTTGCGCGAGTCCGCCAAGGTGCTCGCCCGGGTGCCGCTGCTGGAGCACAGCGCGGCCACCGCGGTCGTACAGGCCCATGGCGGAAAGGAGTTGGGGGAGCGGGTGCTGGCCCGGGCCGGGCGCGGCGAGCTGGTGCTGACCGTCGCGGCGCACGGCCGTACCGGGCACGACCCGGCCGAACTCGCGGTGACCGCACGGCGGGACGGGCGGGCGTGGGTGCTGGACGGGGTGCAGACGGCGGTGTCGTGGGCGTACGACGCGGACCTCGTGCTCGTACCGGCACACATCGAGGGCACGGGCGCCGACCGGACCGTGCTGGCACTGGTGTCGCGCGAGCAGGACGGGCTGGTGCTCGCGGAGCAGATCTCCACCAGCGGGGAGCGGCTGGCCGAGCTGCGTCTGCAGTCCGTACGGGTCGAGGCGGGTGACGTCGTCGAGGCCGGTGGTGCCTGGGAGTGGCTGCTTGCGCTGCTGGCCACCGGCACCTGTGCGCAGGCCCTCGGCCTGGGGGAGCGTGTGCTGCGGATGACCAGCGAGTACACCGGCAAGCGGGAGCAGTTCGGGTATCCGATCGCGACCTTCCAGTCGGTCGCCGTCCAGGCCGCGGACCGGTACATCGATCTGCGGGCCATGGAGGCCACCCTCTGGCAGGCCGCCTGGCGGATCGCGTCGGGGGCGCCGGGGGCGCTGCCCGCCGCGGGGGACGTCGCCGTGGCGAAGATCTGGGCGGCGGAGGGCGTGCGCCGGGTCGTGCAGACGGCGCAGCATCTGCACGGCGGGTTCGGCGCGGACACCGACTATTCGCTGCACCGGTATCACGCCTGGGCCAAGCACCTGGAGCTGGCGCTGGGCCCCGCGGCGGCGTACGAGGAGACGCTCGGGGATCTGCTGGCGGCGCACCCGCTCAGCTGACCGCGTCGCTGACGGGCTAGACGACGGTGCCGGGCGCCCCGGCGCCGGTGACCAAGGGCCGGCCGGCGGCTTCCCAGACCTGCATGCCGCCGGCCACGTTCACGGCGTCGATGCCCTGCTGGATCAGGTACATGGCGACCTGGGCGGAGCGGCCGCCGGAGCGGCAGATCACGTTCACGCGGCCGTCCTGGGGGGCCGCCTCGGTCAGCTCGCCGTAGCGGGCCACGAAGTCGCTCATGGGGATGTGCAGGGCCCTCTCGGCGTGGCCCGCCTCCCACTCCTCGTCCTCGCGGACGTCCAGCAGGAAGTCGCCGTCCTTGAGGTCCGCGACCTCGACCGTGGGCACAACAGCTCCGAAACTCATGGTTCCGACGCTACCTGAAGGACGCGGTGCTTCACCCTTGGCCCAGCAGGCCCGCCAGCTGGGCTTCGCGCTGTCCGATGTCGGCGCGCAGCCGGTCGGCGATCTCTTCGAGGAGGGCGTCGGGGTCGTCGGGGGCCAGGCGCAGCATGCCGGCGATCGCGCCGTCCTCGAGTTCGCGGGCGACGAGCGTGAGCAGTTCCTTGCGCTGGGCGAGCCATTCGAGGCGGACGTACAGCTCTTCGGCGCGGCTCGGGCGGCGCTCGGGCGGTACCGGGCCGGCCGCCCATTCCTCGGCCAGTTCCGCGAGGAGCTTCTCGTCGCCGCGGGCGTAGGCGGCGTTGACGCGGGTGATGAACTCCTCGCGCCGCTGCTGTTCCTCTTCCTCCTGTGCGAGGTCGGGGTGGGCCTTGCGGGCCAGCTCGCGGTAGAGCCTGCGGGCCTCCTCGCTGGGCCGTACCCGCTCGGGGGGTCGTACCGCCTGGCCGGTGAGCATGGCGGCGGCCTCCGGGAAGAGGCCGTCGCCGTCCATCCAGCCGTTCAGCATTTCCTCGACGCCGGGGATCGGCAGCACGCGGGCGCGGGCCTCCTCGGCGCGGCGGACGTCCTCGGGGTCGCCGGTGCGGGCGGCCTTCGCCTCGGCGATCTGCGCGTCCAGCTCCTCGATGCGGGAGTAGAGCGGGCCGAGTCTCTGCTCGTGGAGCCGGGAGAAGTTCTCGACCTCGACGCGGAACGTCTCCACGGCGATCTCGTATTCGATCAACGCCTGCTCGGCGGCCCTCACGGCTTTCTCCAGCCGTTCTTCGGGCCGCGGTGCCTGGGACTGCTCAGCTTCCGGGGTCGTCACCTGACCAGCGTAGGCCACGGCCGAAACCTGTCGGCGGTGACGGACGGGCTCAGCTGTCCGGGGCGGCGTCCGGGCAGTCGGCCGGTACCCACTCGGCCTCCAGGTCCCGGCAGGCGACCACGAGGGTGCCGGGCCGGCAGGCCAGCTCGTGGGTGCAGCCGCCGGGGTGCGGGAGGATCTCGTCGAGGATCACATCGCCGAGGGAGGCCGGGTCGCACACGCCCAGGACGTCCGACTGGAAGCGGGAGACGCCGGTGTAGCGGACGACGAGGTCCTCGTCGTGTGTGAAGCAGTTGTGCCGGAAGCGGATCTCGATGTCGCCGTCTCGGGTGCGGTGCACCTGGACCGGCCGGAGGTCCTTCACGCAGCGCTTGCCACCGATGTCGTAGTGTCCGCGGTCGGTGGCGAACGCGCGGGCGCCCGGCGGCAGTTCGTGCGCGAGCGCGGGCAGCCGGGCGAGGTAGGGCCGGGGGTCGATGAAGGCCGGTTCCTCGCCCTCGCCGCCGGTCAGCTCGACGTACCTCACTTCACCACCACCTCGGCCCGCTCGGTCCCCCGCATCCGCCGTCACACGCCCGTCTCGGCCGCGAGGCGCCCGGACCGCACCGCCGCCACCAGCTCCGCGTGGTCCGCTTCGGTGCGGTCGGCGTAGGCGACGGCGAAGTCGGCCATGGCCTCGTCCAGCTCCTCGTTCTTGCCGCAGTAGCCGGCGATCAGGCGCGGGTCGGCGCTGTGGGCGTGGGCGCGGGCCAGCAGGGCGCCGGTCATGCGGCCGTAGTCGTCGACCTGGTCGGCGGCGAGGGCTGCCGGGTCTACGCTGCCCTTGCGGTTGCGGAACTGGCGCACCTGGAAGGGCCGCCCGTCGACCGTCGTCCAGCCCAGCAGGATGTCGCTGACCACCTGCATCCGCTTCTGTCCGAGGACCACCCGGCGTCCTTCGTGCTCGACGGGCGGTGCCTCGATTCCGGCCGTGGCCAGGTGCGGGACGAGCGCCGAGGGGCGGGCCTCCTTCACCTGGAGCACCAGTGGCTGACCGCGGTGGTCCAGGAGGAGCACGACGTACGACCGTGTGCCCACGCTGCCCGTGCCGACGACCCGGAAGGCCACGTCGTGCACGGCGTGCCGGGCCAGCAGGGGGAGCCGGTCCTCGGAGAGCGTCGTCACATACGGCTCCAGGGACGCTGCCACGGCGGCTGCCTCGGCGTCCGGGACGCGGCGCAGCACGGGCGGTGCGTCGACGAAGCGCCGTCCGCCGTCCGCGGTCTCCTCGGTCGACTTGGCAGCGAACCGGCCGCTGGTGTTGGCGCGCGCCTTCTCCGAGACCCGTTCCAGGGTGCCGAGCAGGTCGTGGGCGTCGGTGTGGGAGACCAGTTCCTCGTCCGCGATGGCGTTCCAGGCGTCGAGCACCGGCAGCTTGGCGAGCAGCCGCATGGTGCGCCGGTAGGCGCCGGCCGTGTCCTGGGCGGCCTTGCGGCAGGTGTCCTCGTCGGCGCCCGCCTCGCGCCCGGCCAGCACCAGTGAGGCGGCGAGCCGTTTCAGGTCCCACTCCCAGGGGCCGTGCGCGGTCTCGTCGAAGTCGTTGAGGTCGATGACGAGGCCGCCGCGGGCGTCTCCGTACAGGCCGAAGTTGGCCGCGTGTGCGTCGCCGCATATCTGGGTGCCGATCCTGGTCATGGGGGTGCGGGCCAGGTCGTATGCCATGAGCCCGGCCGAGCCGCGCAGGAAGGCGAAGGGTGTGGCGGCCATCCGGCCCACCCGTATCGGCGTCAGCTCGGGGATGCGGCCGGCGTTGGACTCCTCCACGGCGCTGACCGCGTCCGGGCGGGAGCCGTCCAGGTCGAGGGTGCGGTGCGTGCCGCGCGGCACGCTCGCCCGGAGCGCCTTGCCTTCTTCCTTGGGCGAGCCGTACGGGCGCCGGTCGGCGAATCCACGTACCGGCGGCAGCCGGCGTGCTGCCGCCTCCTCGGTCGTTTCCGCCACTCCAGCACCGGCTTCGGTCACTGTGACCGCCTCCCCCGAACACACCGCGTCCACGCTCACACGTGGATCAGCTCGTGCAGACCGTACAACCGGTGGCCGAAAGGCGTCAGACCCTGTGGACAACTCGGCGCCTGTGGAAAACCTCGGAACCCCCGGCGACCTCGGGCATCGAAGGTGCTTCGAATCCCCCCGACCACTCCCCCCGACCACCTTCCGCGAATCCTCCGACCGCCGTTCGACGTGGGCACGCCTGCGGCCACGCCGCGGCCGCGCCTGCGCTTGACTCACCGTGGTGAGGGGGATCCGGAGCACCGCTCCGGGCAGGGTCTGGACCGGCCGGTCAGGTCCGTGGGGGGGTGCTTCGGCTTCGCCGCCCGTGGACGCTGGTCGGCTGCACCGTCGTGCCCGCCCCACGCGGAGACGCCCCACGACGGAAACGCCCCACGCGGACGCCCCACGATGGAGACTCCCCACGCGGACACCCCGCGGCGGAGACTCCCCACGCGGACGCCCCAAACGGAGACGCCCTCATCGGGACGGCCCCGCCGTGACATGACTCACGCGCCGCGGCAGCATGCGGCATCGCACGGCTCGATCGAGCTGTGCGATGCCTCACGACCATGGGCAGAACAGGAAAGTCTCTGTCTGCATGTTCTGCGGGGGAACCGACGAAATGCGCTGGTCAGGGCCTACCCGCAGCTGGCGAAGACTGTTTCCCGGTGCGAACTTGATCGCTTGCCGCTGCCCAGGTGGGCCGCCAGGCACTGATCACTGTCCGCGTGGACGAGCGTCGTTGATCCCGGGAGGAACCATCGCCGGGTCTCCCGCGGAGTGACGTAGCCGTTCCGCACGTCCCAGCAGTCACCTCGCCAGGTGAGGCAGACCGCGGACAGCGGGGGCACGGGCAGATGCCAGAAGGCTCTTGCCGGCAGGCCCAGGGCATGGATGAGCACGGCCCGGACGACGGCCGTTTCGGTGACAGCCACGGCGTGGCCCGTCTCGGGCCCCAGGCTGCGCAGCCAGTGCGCCGTGCGGCGGCAGAGCCGGCGTACCGACTCACCTTCGTGTGGCGCGGCATCGGGGTCCGTGAGCCAGGCGGTGAAGCCGTGGGGATCCGTCGCGGCGACGTCACCGACGGTGCGACCGCACCATGTGCCGACGTCGAGATCGCGCAGCGCAGGCTCGGACACGGTCGCCAGGCCCAGGGCGTCGGCGGTCTGCGAGCAACGGATCGAGGGCGCCCGGACAGCGGGCCCGTAGGGAGGGAGCGCTGCTCCCGCTGCACCGGCCTTGCGCAGGCTGCGCTCGCTCAGGGGAGCGTCACCGAGGAGTGGATCCCGGGTGGCGTCACCGCCGGGCGCACACACAAACGTCAGGCGGATCGTCATGAGGCTGACCTCCTTCTTGGCCCGGCACGCCTCCGGATGGTGTGAGACCGGACAGCGGTCACGCCCAGGATCACCAGAGCGCAGACCGCGTGCCGGATCCGTGCCGTTCGGCCGGATCCACACCGTTCAACCGCATTTTCGAAGGCGAGCATGAGACAGAGCAGCCGGCCGCCCCGGAAGTGGGTGGAACGGCAGACGCCACGTCGTGACTCATGTACTCCAGGGTCGGCGAGAGCCTCCCGCTGCAACATCCGTCAGGTGTCCGGAACCACCCCGCCGACCGGCTGGTCCACCCCGGCCACCCGGCCGGATACGGCATTCGGTCCTCCCTGCGCCCCCGGGCCGGCGCCCTCTGCCCGGTGCCTTCTGCCTACGCCTCTCCCGGCGCCCGCCTGGGGCCAGGGTCCACCCGACACCACAGGCCGCCAGCCATGCCCATGCCCATAGCCATAGCCGTCGCCATCGCCATAGCCACGGCCATGCCGACCTCCTCGCGCCCCGCCTGCCTCTTCACCTCCGCGCAGACGTCCTCGCCACGGTGGAAGCTCACCGGTTCCGCTCGACGGGCAGTTCCAGGCAGAGCTCGTAGCCCCCTTGGTCCGTAGGACCGGATGTGACCGTGCCGCCGAGCAGCTCGGCTCGTTGGGCCAGGCCGACGAGGCCCTGGTGGGCGCTCGGCAGGGCGAACGCGCGCCGGGTGGGGGCGGTGTTGGTGACGGTGGTACGGACGGCTCCGTCCTGGTAGTGGATGCGGACGGTCACGGTGGCGCCGGGCGCGTGTTTGCGGACGTTGGTCAACGCTTCCTGGACGGTGCGGTACACGGCGCGCTGGACGGTGGGCGGAAGCTCGTCGGGCAGGTCGGTCTCCAGGCGCGCTTCGATGCCGCTGGCGTCGACGAGGCGCTCCAGATCGGCGAGGGAGGGCTGGGGGGTGAGTTCCGTGGGCCTGCTGCCGGAGGCACGCAGCACGCTGACCATGTGCCGCAGTTCGTCCAGGGTCTGCACGCTGAGGCGGCGGATCGTGGCGGCAGCCTGCCTCGTTTCGGCGTCCTGGCTGCCCACCTGGAGTGCTCCCGCCTGTACGGCGATGAGACTGACCTGGTGGGAGACCACGTCGTGCATCTCCCGGGCAAGTTGTGCGCGTTCCTTTGCCAGAACGCTCTGGGCGGTGAGGAGCCGTTCGTGCTCGCGGGCCTCGGTGATGTCGGCGAGCCGCAGGGAGAGTTCGCGTCGGGCCTGGACGAGTTGGCCCAGGAAGACGGGAGCTGCAGCGGTGGCCAGGGTGTAGCTGAGGTGGAACAGGGTGTTCGTCTGGGACAGTTCGGTGGCGTCGAGGGAGGACCACGGCCAGGGCAGGAAGTCGGCGACCGCGTAGATCAGCGCGCAGCCGCCCAGCAGGACCCGGTGGCGGCTGAGTGAGGAGAGCGTGTACAGCGCGACCATGGGGGCCACCACCGCGTCGGTGATCAGGGCGGTGGGGAGTGTGAGGACGAAGGTCGTCAGGGGCCGGTGGCGCCGCAGTACGAGAGCGAGGGCGCCGAGCAGCGCGCAGGCGGCGGCGGGTTGATCCGCGACATCGACATGAATCCATGTGTCCACCAGCGCCAGCCCGACAAGGACGATGTCGAGCAGCAGAGCCGGCGGCCGTCGGGAGCTCACCGGGAGCCCTCGCCCTGCGACGGCTCATCCTGGGGCGGCTCGTTCCGCAACGGCTCGTCCCGCGACCGCTCGTCCTGCGACCGCTCGTTCCGTGACGGCTCGTCCTGCGACGGAGCGAGCAGACCCGCGCGCTCGGCGATCAGCGCCGCCTGGAGGCGGCTGCTGACCTGCAGTTTGCCGAGCACGTTGGTGACATGGCCTTTGACGGTGCCGGTGCTCAGGTGCAGCCGTTCGCCGATATCGGTGTTGGCGAGTCCTTGGGCCATGAGGACGAGGACGGCGCGCTCGCGCTCGGTCAGCCGGCCGGTGAGGCGGACGGCGCTGGGCTCGCGGACGCTGTGGTCGAGGTAGCCGTCGACCACCAGGCGGGTGACCTTCGACGACAGCACGGTCCCGCCCTTGGCCAGGGTGCGCACAAGGTGGGGAAGCTGCTCGGGGTCGGTGTCCTTGAGCAGGAATCCGGCGGCGCCCGAACGCAGGGCGGTCGCCACGTATTCGTCGGCGTCGAACGTGGTGAGCATGGCGACCACCGGGGCGTGTGGCATGCCGCGGAGGTCGGCCAGGATGGTGAGCCCGTCCACGTCCGGCATCCGGATGTCGAGCAGGACGACGTCGGGCAGCAGCTCCCGCACCGTGCGCACGGCCTGGCCTCCGGGTACCGCCGCGACGACCTCGATGTCGTCCGCCGCGTTGAGAATGTGCGTGAAGCCCGTGCGGATCAAGGCTTCGTCATCGACCACCAGTACCCGGATCACCTGCGCTCCGCTCCTCGCGTGCCCGCTGTTCGATGCGTACCCCTGCGGGAGCTCTGCCTGGGCGCCCGGGACGGAATTCCCGCCGGTTGGCGGCGTGGCCCCAGCCGGTCGGAGGGGGTGGCGCCGACCACGTCCGCGGGGTGCCTCCGCAAGGGCGGCTGGCGTCGACTTGGCCCGCCGCCCGGCGGTCTTCGGCCGACACTCCGCCGCCTGTACCCCGCCGCGTCGTGCCCGGCACCCCCGGACAGATACAGCCGGTCGCGTCCGTGACATAGCTCACCGGAACGGACCGGCTACGCCCGCCCTGGGCTGTGCGATCCCTCACAAACCCGGACACAACGAGAAACGGGCCCCTGCCGTGACTTCCGTCACTGGCAGAGACCCGTTCCACGGTTTCTCTGTGCGCGAGGGGGGAGTTGAACCCCCACGCCCTTGCGGGCACTGGAACCTGAATCCAGCGCGTCTGCCTATTCCGCCACCCGCGCATTGGGTGTGTCTTCCGGCTTCTGCCCTTGTGGGCTGGCCCCTTCCGACATCCAGAACATTAGCACGCCGTACGGGGTGGGTTCACATGCCTTTCCGCCCGCCAGGACCCGTCCTACTGCCCGCTCACGTATCAAGGAGTGCAGGTTCACGTATCAACCTCGTACCGGTCCCGGTCATCTCCCCAGGAGGCGGACCGGGTCCACAGCCCAGTGCGGGACACTGGTCCTCACCCGCCTCTACGATCCTTGCCAGAGGAGTTCGAAGGGCAGCCGCTGGGGGAACCGGCTGATTGCCGGGCGCGTAGATACGATCAGTAGGCAGTACCGGGCAAGACAGCGGCACAGAGCAGGGCAAGGTAGAGCGGCAGCGACGAAGGAGGTGCCCCATGGGAGTCCTGAAGAAGTTCGAGCAGCGTCTCGAAGGTCTGGTCAACGGCACCTTCGCCAAGGTCTTCAAGTCCGAGGTCCAGCCCGTGGAGATCGCCGGTGCGCTCCAGCGGGAGTGCGACAACAACGCCACCATCTGGAACCGCGACCGCACGGTCGTCCCCAACGACTTCATCGTGGAGCTGAGCGCGCCGGACCACGAGCGCCTCAGCCCCTACTCCGGGCAGCTCGGCGACGAGCTGGCCGGCATGGTGCGCGACTACGCCAAGCAGCAGCGGTACACCTTCATGGGCCCGATCAAGGTCAACCTGGAGAAGGCCGACGATCTCGACACCGGCCTGTACCGGGTGCGCTCGCGCACCCTCGCCTCCTCCGCCGGCCAGCAGGGCGCGGCCCCGGCCGCTCCGGCCGGCCGCCCCGGCCAGGGCGCCCCGGGCGGCTACGGCTACCCGCCGGCCGCTCCCGCCGGAGCTCCTCCGATGCCGTCCGCGCCGCCGCCCGGCGCCCGCCCCGGCGGTTACGGTTACCCTCAGCCCGCCGGCCAGCGGCCCGCAGCCGCTCCGGCGAGCGGCGGACGCACCCGCTACTGGATCGAGATCAACGGCGCCCGCCACCAGATCTCCCGCCCGACGCTGGTGCTGGGCCGCAGCACCGAGGCCGACGTGCGGATCGACGACCCCGGCGTCTCCCGCCGGCACTGTGAGATCCGGACCGGAACGCCCTCGACGATCCAGGATCTCGGGTCCACCAACGGCATCGTGGTGGACGGGCAGCACACCACCCGCGCTACGCTCCGCGACGGCTCGCGGATCGTCGTGGGCAGCACCACCATCATTTACCGGCAAGCCGAAGGGTGAAGCGGGGGCAATGTCAGAGCTGACCCTCACGGTCATGCGGCTGGGTTTCCTGGCCGTACTGTGGCTGTTCGTGATCGTGGCCGTGCAGGTCATCCGCAGCGACCTGTTCGGTACGCGCGTCACCCAGCGCGGATCGCGTAGGGAGGCCGCGCGTCCGCAGCAGGCGGCCCGGCAGCAGTCCGCGCCTCCGCAGCAGCGGGGCCAGCAGGGCGGCGGCCGGCAGCGTCGTAACGCCCCCACCAAGCTGGTCGTGAGCGAAGGCACACTGACCGGCACCACCGTCGCGCTGCAGGGCCAGACCATCACTCTGGGCCGGGCGCACGACTCCACGATCGTGCTGGACGACGACTACGCCTCCAGCCGCCATGCCAGGATCTACCCGGACCGCGACGGCCAGTGGATCGTCGAGGATCTCGGATCCACCAACGGCACCTACCTGGACCGGTCCCGGCTGACGACCCCCACACCGATCCCGCTGGGCGCGCCGATCCGCATCGGCAAAACCGTCATCGAGCTGCGGAAGTAGTACGACAATGAGCGAGCGGAGCGAGCACGCAGCGGCAGGCCGCACCCTGGTCTCCGGCGCGCTCCCGACCGGAGGGTGGGCAGTGTGGCGCGACACGACCGGCTGTACCCGGAGCCGACGGGCGAGGTGCGCATGAGTCTGTCACTGCGCTTCGCCGCCGGATCGCACAAAGGCATGATCCGGGAGGGCAACGAGGACTCCGGTTACGCCGGTCCGCGCCTGCTCGCCATCGCCGACGGCATGGGAGGCCAGGCGGCCGGCGAGGTCGCCTCCTCCGAGGTCATCTCCACCCTGGTCACGCTCGACGACGACGTGCCCGGCTCCGACATCCTCACCTCTCTCGGCGACGCCGTGCAGCGCGCCAACGACCAGCTGCGCACCATGGTCGAGGAGGACCCCCAGCTGGAGGGCATGGGCACCACGCTCACCGCCCTGCTCTGGACCGGTCAGCGGCTCGGGCTCGTCCACATCGGCGACTCCCGGGCGTATCTGCTCCGTGACGGCGTGCTGACCCAGATCACCCAGGACCACACCTGGGTGCAGCGGCTCGTCGACGAGGGCCGGATCACCGAGGAAGAGGCCATCACCCACCCGCAGCGCGCCCTGCTGATGCGCGCCCTGGGCAGCGGCGACCACGTCGAACCCGATCTGTCGATCCGCGAGGTCCGGGCCGGCGACCGCTATCTGATCTGCTCCGACGGCCTGTCGGGCGTCGTCTCCCATCAGACGATGGAGGAGACGCTCGCCAGCTACCAGGGCCCGCAGGAGACCGTGCAGGAGCTGATCCAGCTCGCGCTGCGCGGCGGCGGCCCCGACAACATCACCCTCATCATCGCCGACGTCCTGGACCTGGACACCGGTGACACCCTCGCCGGGCAGCTGTCCGACACCCCGGTCGTGGTCGGCGCCGTCGCGGAGAACCAGCACCACCTGCACGACAACGGCATCATGCAGACCCCGGCCGGCCGCGCCTCCCACCTGGGCCGCCAGGGCCGCGGACAGGGCGGCGGCGGCGAGTTCGGCCCGCCCGGCTCCGGCGACACCACCGGCTATGTGCCCGCCGGCGGCTTCGGCGACTACACCGACGAGGACTTCGTCAAGCCGCGCAAGGGCCGCAAGTGGCTGAAGCGGTCGCTGTACGGCTGCCTCGCCCTCGCGATCATCGGCGGCGGTCTCTACGGTGGTTACCGCTGGACGCAGACGCAGTACTACGTGGGCACCAACGGCGAGCACGTGGCGCTGTACCGCGGCATCAGCCAGGACCTGGCCTGGGTGTCGCTGTCAAAGGTGGAGAACGACCACCCCGAGATCGAACTCAAGTACCTGCCGCCCTACCAGCAGAAGCAGGTCAAGAACACGATCGCCGCAGGTGGACTGCAGCAGGCCCGCACGAAGATCGAGGCACTGTCCGTGCAGGCCTCCGCCTGCAAGAAGCAGGCGGAACGCACGGCCGCGGAGACCGACAAGAACGCCAAGACGGGCCAGGGCGAGGCCGGAGGCACCACGGGAACCACCCGTACCTCCTTCTCGTCCAAGGCATCACCGACGCCGAACCCGTCGGCGTCGCAGTCGTCTCCCTCGTCCAAGTCCCCGACCCCGCCCGCGACCGCCACTCCCCGCCCCGGCCCCAGCCTCTCCGAGGATGAGCAGAAGGTCGTCGATCAGTGCGGCAAGCAGTAGGCAAGCCGTGAGAGGCCCTGTCACACGATGAGCAGTACTTCGAATTCGCCGACGCACCACACGTCCACGATCGGCGCGATCGGTGCCCCGAGCCGACGCAACACCGAGCTGGCCCTGCTGATCTTCGCCGTGGTCATCCCGGTGTTCGCCTACGCCAACGTGGGCCTGGCCCTCGACGACCAGGTGCCCGCGGGCCTGCTGGCCTACGGTCTGGGCCTCGGCCTGCTGGCCGGCATCGCCCATCTCGTCGTACGGAAGTTCGCCCCGTACGCCGACCCGCTGCTGCTGCCCCTGGCCACCCTGCTCAACGGACTCGGCCTGGTCGCCATCTGGCGCCTGGACCAGTCCAAGCTGCTGCAGGGCCTCGGCGTGGCCGGAGGCAAGGCGACCAACCAGCTGATCTACACCGCGATGGGCATCGCCCTGTTCGTCGCCGCGCTGATCTTCCTGAAGGACCACCGCACCCTGCAGCGCTACACCTACATCTCCATGGCGGCCGCGCTGTTCCTGCTGCTGCTCCCGCTGGTCCCGGGCCTCGGTGCGAATGTCTACGGCGCCAAGATCTGGATCCAGATCGGCAGCTTCACCATCCAGCCCGGTGAGTTCGCCAAGATCGTGCTCGCGGTGTTCTTCGCGGGCTACCTGATGGTCAAGCGGGACGCGCTCGCCCTCGCCAGCCGCCGCTTCATGGGCCTGTACCTGCCGCGCGGCCGCGACCTCGGCCCGATCCTGGTGGTCTGGGCGATCTCGATCCTCATCCTGGTCTTCGAGACCGACCTCGGTACGTCGCTGCTGTTCTTCGGCATGTTCGTGATCATGCTGTACGTCGCCACCGAGCGGACCAGCTGGATCGTCTTCGGTCTGCTGATGTCCGCGGCCGGCGCCGTCGGCGTGGCCAGTTTCGAGCCGCACATCCAGACGCGTGTGCAGGCCTGGCTCGACCCGTACCGCGAGTACAAGCTCAGCCGCAGCGGAAGCAGCGACGGCATCCTCCACTCCGAGCAGGCCATGCAGGCCCTGTGGGCGTTCGGCTCCGGTGGCACCCTCGGTACCGGCTGGGGCCAGGGCCACTCCGAGCTGATCCGGTTCGCCGCCAACTCCGACTTCATCCTCGCCACCTTCGGCGAGGAGCTGGGCCTGGCCGGCATCATGGCGATCCTGCTGATCTACGGCCTGATCGTGGAGCGCGGCGTGCGCACCGCCCTCGCCGCCCGCGACCCGTTCGGCAAGCTGCTCGCCATCGGCCTGTCCGGCGCCTTCGCGCTGCAGGTGTTCGTCGTGGCCGGCGGTGTCATGGGCCTCATCCCGCTGACCGGTATGACGATGCCGTTCCTCGCCTACGGCGGTTCCTCCGTGATCGCCAACTGGGCGCTGATCGGCATCCTGATCCGCATCAGCGACACCGCCCGCCGCCCGGCGCCCGCCCCCGCCGCAAACCCCGACGCCGAGATGACCCAGGTGGTCCGCCCGTCATGAACAAGCCCCTGCGCCGGATCGCGATCTTCTGCGGCCTCCTCGTCCTGGCCCTGTTGATCCGTGACAACTGGCTCCAGTACCTCAAGGCCGACTCGCTTCGCACCGACTCCGACAACCGCCGCGTCGCCATCGAGCGGTACGCGAACCCGCGGGGCGACATCATCGTCGACGGCGACCCGATAACCGGCTCGGTCGAGTCCAAGAGCGGCGACTTCAAGTACAAGCGCACCTACAAGGACGGGTCCATGTGGGCCCCGGTCACCGGCTACTCCTCGCAGGCCTTCGACAGCAGCCAGCTCGAGAAGATCAACGACGGCATCCTCACCGGCAACGACGACCGGCTCTTCTTCCGCAACACCCTCGACATGATCACGGGCAAGCCGAAGCAGGGCGGCGACGTCGTCACCACGCTCAACGCGGCCGCGCAGAAGGCGGCGTTCAACGGCCTCAAGAGCCGCGGCGGCAAGGGTGCCGTGGTCGCCCTCGAGCCGTCCACCGGCAAGATCCTGGCGCTGGCCTCCTACCCGTCGTACGACCCCTCGTCCTTCGCGGGCAACTCCACCGACGTGGACTCCAAGAACTGGACCAAGCTCCAGAAGAAGAACAACCCGGCCGACCCGATGCTGAACCGGGCGCTGCGCGAGACCTACCCGCCGGGCTCCACCTTCAAGGTGGTCACGGCCGCGGCCGCGCTGGAGAACGGCAAGTACACCTCGGCCGACGAGCCGACCGACTCGCCGCAGCCGTGGACCATGCCGGGCACGCACACCGAGCTGAAGAACGAGGGCAGCATCCGCTGCAAGAACGTCGACATGCGCGAGGCGCTGCGGATCTCCTGCAACACCGTCTTCGGCAAGATCGGCTCCGACCTCGGCAGCGACAAGATGCTCGAGGAAGCGAAGAAGTTCGGCTTCGACGCCGAGCAGTTCACCCCGATCCGCTCCAACGCCTCGGTCTTCTCCGACAACATGAACCAGTCGCAGACCGCTCTGTCCTCCATCGGCCAGTACAACACCGCGGCCACCCCGCTGCAGATGGCCATGGTCGCCTCGGCCGTCGCCAACGACGGCAAGCTGATGAAGCCGTACATGGTCGACGAGCTGCGGTCCTCCAACCTCGACCCGGTCGAGAAGACCGAGCCGAAGGAGATGAGCCGGCCGCTGTCGCCGGAGAACGCGCAGATCCTGCAGGACATGATGGAGACGGTCGTCAAGCAGGGCACCGGTACGAGGGCCCAGATCGGCGGCGGCGTCACCGTCGGCGGCAAGACCGGCACCGCCCAGCACGGTGTGGCGAACAGCGAGAACCCGTACGCGTGGTTCATCTCGTACGCCAAGCTCAGCGACGGCAGCTCGCCGGTCGCCGTGGCCGTGGTCATCGAGGACGAGAGCGCCAACCGCGACGACATCTCCGGTGGCGGTCTGGCCGCGCCGATCGCGAAGAACGTCATGGAGGCGGTCATCAGCTCCAAGAAGTGACCCTGCACACGTCCCCTTCACATCGGTGCACGTTGCGATACCGGTCCTGTATCGGGTTACGGGCTTGGCCAGGTCACACAAAGAGAGCCGGGTACGGTAGGCCCGGACGGCAGCCTCCGGCGACACACACGTGACGGCCGGGACCGACGGAGAGGGCTGGTAGGTAGCTATGGAAGAGCCGCGTCGCCTCGGCGGCCGGTACGAGCTGGGCCAGGTGCTCGGCCGTGGTGGCATGGCCGAGGTCTACCTCGCGCACGACACCCGGCTCGGCCGCACCGTGGCGGTGAAGACGCTGCGCGCTGACCTCGCGCGCGACCCTTCCTTCCAGGCCCGGTTCCGCCGGGAGGCCCAGTCGGCCGCCTCGCTCAACCATCCCGCGATCGTCGCGGTCTACGACACGGGCGAGGACTACATCGACGGGGTCTCGATCCCGTACATCGTGATGGAGTACGTGGACGGTTCCACGCTCCGTGAGCTGCTCCACTCCGGCCGCAAGCTCCTGCCCGAGCGGGCGATGGAGATGACCGTCGGCATCCTCCAAGGCCTGGAGTACGCCCACCGCAACGGCATCGTCCACCGCGACATCAAGCCGGCGAACGTCATGCTGACGCGCAACGGCCAGGTCAAGGTGATGGACTTCGGCATCGCCCGGGCCATGGGCGACTCCGGCATGACCATGACCCAGACCGCCGCGGTCATCGGCACGGCCCAGTACCTGTCTCCGGAGCAGGCGAAGGGCGAGCAGGTCGACGCACGGTCGGACCTGTATTCGACCGGTTGCCTCCTCTACGAGCTGCTGACCGTCCGCCCGCCGTTCGTCGGCGACTCCCCCGTGGCCGTGGCCTACCAGCACGTCCGCGAGGAGCCGCAGGCCCCGAGCGTCTTCGATCCCGAGATCACGCCCGAGATGGACGCCATCGTCCTGAAGGCGCTGGTCAAGGACCCGAACTATCGGTACCAGTCGGCCGACGAGATGCGCGCCGACATCGAGGCCTGCCTCGACGGCCAGCCGGTCGCGGCCACGGCCGCGATGGGCGCGGTCGGCTACGTCGGCTACCCCGACGACCAGCCGACGACGGCCATGCGCCCGGACGCCGGCGCGGGAGCCACCTCCATGCTCCCGCCGATGAACCCGGACGACGGCGGCTACGGCTACGACGACCGCCCCGACCGCCGCCGCCAGCAGAAGAAGAGCAACACCTCCACGATCCTCCTGGTGGTCGCCGGCATCCTGGTCCTGATCGGCGCGATCCTGATCGGGAAGTGGGCGGTCAGCGGGAAGAACACGGACGAGACGTTCAAGGCCCCGAACTTCGTCGGCAACAGCTACGCCACCGCCCAGAAGATGGCCGTCAACTCGGACCTGAAACTGGCTGAGCCCACGCGCAAGCCGTGCGCCAACCAGCCGAAGGGCAACGTCTGCTCCCAGGACCCCAGGCCGGGCACGGACGTGAAGAAGAACGACACGATCACGCTGGTGGTGTCGACGGGTGCGCCCAAGGTCCTCGTACCGGATGTCCGCGGCATCCAGTACGACAAGGCCGAGGCCCAGCTGAAGGCGAAGGGCTTCGAGGTCGACAAGAAGACCGAGGTGTCCACCCAGACGCCGGGCGTCGTCACGGCCCAGAACCCCGAAGGCGGCGTGGAGAAGCAGAAGGGCACCACGATCACCCTCACGGTCGCCAAGGCCGAGGAGAAGATCGCGGTCCCCGACGTCACCGGCCAGACCTGTGACGAGGCGAAGGCGGCGCTGCAGGCCAAGGGTCTGGTGCCCACCTGCAACGACACCCCCACCACCAACCCCGACGACGAGGGCAAGGTCCTCTCGACCAACCCTGCGGCGGGCCAGGAGGTCTCCAAGAACACCAATGTGGTGATCAACGTCGGCAAGGTCCAGGGCCAGCAGCAGACGCAGGTGCCGAACATCCAGGGCCAGAAGCTGAAGGACGCCAAGGCCCTGCTTCAGCAGGCAGGTCTGCAGGTCGGCAACATCACCGGCTCGCAGGACGACAACGCGATCGTCTTCACGTCGACCCCGGTCCAGGGCAGCCCGGTCCAGGCGGGCTCGTCCGTCGACCTGGTCACCGTCGGGCAGGGCGGCAACAACGGCGGCAACAACGGCGGCACCAACATCTTCGGTGGCACCGGCGGCTGACCGACACCTGCCGCCGGCCGTCGCCGGCGGTTGACCGTCACCAGACGAGTGGGCCCCTGCCGGAGCATCTTCCGGCAGGGGCCCATCTGTGGATGCGGGGCACCCATGGAACCCGCGGCGCGGGGACGACGACACGGACCTTGACGTTGTGCTTCGAGGTCTCAGGAAAGATCGAGAGGACCTTGTGGACGGACCACTCGTCCTTCGTCTCGAAGGCGATCGGGTCCCCTTCCTCACCCTGCCGATGGTGTGGAACTTCGCGCCGCGATCGCACTGCAGTACTCCTGCCGATCGTGTCTTCAAGACCCTGCGCGACAGCGTGCTGGAGCGGACTGACGTACTCGACAGCGTCAAGGCACTGTCGCTGCTGCCGGACGGGATGCATGTGACGACGGCGATGGTGGCGGCGTATTTCGGCGTCGCCGTAGAGGCGATCCGACAGCTCAAGGCACGGCACCGCGAAGAGCTCGCCTGCAACGGCATGGTGACGCTGCAAGACCGTGACCTCGCAGAATTTAAGCGTGCCGTCCTGTCACGCCATCCGGGAAGTTATCCACAGCCTCGATCGAGCCTGGCTCTCTACTCCCGTCGAGCCGTCCTCACCATCGCCATGCTCCTCCGCGACAGCGAAGTCGCCCGTCAGGTACGCACGTACCTTCTCGACATGGAGTACCTGGCGCGTACACGGCCTGTGGATGACTCCGTCCCCACAGACACCACCTCCCTCGACGACCGAATCGACCAACGCATCACCCACATCCTCGGCAAGACCGTCGTGCCGATGTTCAACGCCCTGATCGAAACGTCGGGCGAACACCGCAAAGAACTGATCGCCCTGCTGGCCGGAGTCCAGCGCATCGGGCGCCGGCTCCACCAGCACCACGCCAGGCTGCAGAGGCTCGAAGGGGTACGAGACGACCGGCCCCGCCGCCGGAGTCATGGCGGCCATGGACAGCTCGCCGCCGAGGCGGGCATCACCGCCGTACACCGAGGGGTGCTGGAGGCACGGAGCGCCGGGGAACCGCTGAAGATCCTGGAATAGGTACGGGCTGGCCAAAAGAGGCCCGAAGCCGCATAAGGGTAGTTGCGGCTTCGGACCTCCGTCATGTCGGGCGACTCTCCTCCTCGAAGGAGGTCTGTCGCCTCAGCGAATCTCCTTCGGCAGAGTCCGCTCGCTGTCCACCTTCTCCACGCGGACCAGCTCTCCCCACACCACATACCGGTACTCGCTCGTATAGACCGGTGTGCACGTCGTCAGCGTGATGTAGTGGCCCGGCTTCTTCTTGCCGGACTCCTTGGGGACCGGCGACAGGACCTTGACGTTGTACTTCGAGGTCTCGGGAAGGATCGAGTAGACCTTGTAGACGTACCAGTCGTCCTTCGTCTCGAAGACGATCGGGTCGCCCTTCTTCACCTTGTCGATGTTGTGGAACTTCGCGCCGTGGCCGTCCCGGTGGGCGGCGAGGGAGAAATTGCCGTCCTTGCCCGTGATGGGGAGGGCCGCCTTGACGGGGTCCGTGTAGTAGCCGGCCACCCCGTCGTTCAGGACGCCCGTCCCCGTGCCCTTCTCGACCAGCACCACGCCGTTCTTCATCGACGGCACATGCAGGAAGCCGATGCCGTCCTTGGTGTTCAGCGCGCCGGGGCCCGAGTCGGTGTTCCGGGCCCAGTGGTCACGGACCTTGTCGGCCTGTCTGTCCGCCTTGCGGTCCGCTATGACGTTCGTCCACCAGAGCGAGTAGACGACGAACAGGCCGAGCAACACACCGGCCGTGATCAGGAGTTCACCGAAGACGCTGACCGCCAGGGCGATCCTGCCGGGGCGCCGTCGGCGCGGGGTGGGTGCCGCGTCGGACGTGGCTGTGTGCTCTTCGGTGTCGTCGGCGGTCCCTGCCACTGTTCCTCTGCCCTTACTCGATGAGCGCGTCCGGCTTGCCCTTGCTGCGCGGGCGTTCCTCGACCATCTTGCCCCAGACGATCAGCCGGTACTTGCTGGTGAACTCCGGCGTGCAGGTGGTGAGGGTGATGTACCGGCCCGGTTCGGTGAAACCCGATCCTCTGGGGATCGGATTCAGCACACCGGTGTTGGACGGCGGGGTCACCGGCAGCGTCGAGGTCACCTTGTACACGAAGTACTTGTCCTGCGTCTCGACCACGACCGGGTCGCCGGGCTTGAGCTTGTTGATGTAGCGGAACGGCTCGCCGTGCGTGTTGCGGTGCGCGGCCAGTCCGAAGTTGCCGGTCCTGGCGTCCGGCATCGCCGTCTTCAGCGTGCCCTCGCCGTAGTGCCCGACCATGCCCTTGTCGAGGACCCGCTTGTTGCTGACGCCCTCCGCGATCGGCGCCACCACGTCCAGCTCGGGGATGTGCAGGATCGCGAAGCCCTGCCCCGGCTCGAACACTCCGGGGCTGCGCTTGCCACTGGCCCAGTCGTCCTGCAGCTGGTGCGTCTCGCTGCCCGCCTGGGCGTGCGCGCGCACGTTCGTCCACCACAGCTGGTAGGTGACGAACAGCAGCATCAGGACGCCGGTGGTGATGAACATCTCGCCGATCGCACGGCTCGCGAGCACGCCCGGACTCGGCTTGCGCAGGCGCGCCTGACGCCGGGCCTCGACACGGGAGAGCGGCCGCTGCGGACCGGACTCCGACGAGGTGCGCGCCGCACTCGCCGCCTCCCGGGCGCCGCCATGGCGCCCACCGCGCCGCTTGGCGGCCTTTCTGCGGGCCGCACGGCCGCCCGGCGTGGTTCCAGTGGCAGAGGAGGCCGAAGAGGCGCGAGAGGCGCGTACGGCCTCGCTCCCCGGAGGTGCATCGGGGATCCGCAGCGCCATCGTCTCGTCGTCCGCCGGCGGCAGCAGGGTCGTCGCCTGCTCGTCCATCGCCGGGACCGGCGGCATCCGCGCCGTGGAGGGGTCGCCCGCGCCCGCATACGGCGCACGGCCGTAGGACTCGTACGGCGTCTCGCCGTACAAGTCCTCGCGCTCCGGGCGCAGCGCGGTCACGCCGTGGCCCTGCCCACCACCGGGGCGAGCCCCGCCGACCTCGCCACGGCATCCTGGTAGCCGCACTGAACCAGCCAGTTGGCCAGCATCCGGTGCCCGTGCTCGGTCAGCACCGACTCGGGATGGAACTGCACTCCCTCGACCGGAAGTTCCCGGTGGCGCAAGCCCATGATGATCCCGTCGTGCGTACGGGCCGTGACCTCCAGCTCCGCCGGGACGGTGGCCGGCTCGGCGGCCAGCGAGTGGTAGCGGGTCGCCGTGAAGGGCGAGGGCAGCCCGGCGAAGACGCCCGTGCCCTCGTGCTCCACCAGGGAGGTCTTGCCGTGCAGCAGCTCGGGCGCCCGGTCCACCACACCGCCGTACGCCACCTGCATCGACTGCATGCCCAGGCACACCCCGAACACCGGCACCCCGGTCGAGGCGCAGTGGCGGACCATGTCCACGCACACGCCCGCCTCCTCCGGCGTACCCGGGCCGGGCGAGAGCAGCACGCCGTCGAAACCGTCCTGGGCGTGTGCCGTCGACACCTCGTCGTTGCGCAGCACCTCGCACTCGGCACCCAGCTGGTACAGGTACTGGACCAGGTTGAAGACGAAGCTGTCGTAGTTGTCGACGACGAGAATCCGCGCGCTCACTGGTTGTCCACCGTCACATCGTTGAAGGGCAGCAGCGGTTCGGCCCACGGGAAGACGTACTGGAAGAGGACGTAGACCATGGCCAGGAGCAGGACGAGTGAGATCAGCGCCCTCACCCACGCGTTCCCCGGCAGATGCCGCCAGATCCAGCCGTACATGCCGTTCCTTCCGTATCCCCACGGCACCTGACTCACGCCGTACTGCACCAGACTAACGGCGTAGAGCCCTCGGTTCGCCTGTCTCCACAGGCTGTGTGGAGTCCAGGTGCGCCCAGACGATCAGCCGGTGACTGTGCCCCCATTCCGGATCGCACGTGGTCAGCGTCAGATACCGGCCCGGACGCGTGTACCCCGACTTACGTGGCACAGGGTCGATCACCTCAACGTCGGTCGGAACGGTTTTGTAGGGCCCTTTGTCGATCCGATACGTGAACCAGGTCGTTCCGTCCGTGAGCACCACCGCGTCGCCCGGCCGCAGCCGCGGGAAGTCCTTGAAGGGGTCGCCGTAGGTGCGCCGGTGGCCGGCGACCGCGAAATTGCCCTCCTGGCCGAGCCGGGCCGTCCCGGCGTAGTGGGCCAGTCCCTTCTTCAGTACGTCCGTGCCGGTGCCCTGCAGCACCGGCTTGTTCCACGTGAAACCGAACCGCGGGATGTACATGATCGCGAAAGGCCTGCCGTAGCGGTACGCCGCCGGCTTCGCCTCGCTCGCGGAGGCCCCGGTGCCTTTGGCCGTGGACCCCACGTTCCCCTTCGACCACTGCTGGTGCAGCTGGTCGATCTGGTCGCTCATGACGCCGTCGGCCTGCACGCCCGTCCAGAACAGCACGTAGACGACGAAGAGCACGATCAGGGTGCCGACGGTGATGCACAGTTCGCTGACGGTCCTGACGATCACGCGCACCGGCGGCTCCTGACGGGGACCTGCGCTTACTCCACGGGCTTCGCGTAGTGCAGATCCACTGTGCCCGAGTAGCCCGGCAGAGTCACCGTCCCGTCCTCGGCGACTTTCCAGCCGAGGCCGTAGACGTTGACGTACACCATGTAGGTCTGGATCGCCTTGCTCGCGGCGAGCGCCTGCCGCAGCGTGCCGGGGTCCCCGACCGCGGTGATCTTGTACGGCGGCGAGTAGACGCGGCCCTGGAGGATCAGGGTGTTCCCGACGCAGCGCACCGCGCTGGTGGAGATCAGCCGCTGGTCCATGACCTTGATGCCCTTGGCCCCGCCCTGCCACAGGGCATTGACCACGGCCTGCAGATCCTGCTGGTGGATGACCAGGTAGTCGGGCTGCGGCTCGGGGTAGCCGGGGAGCTTGGCGGTCGCGTTCGGCGGGGCGTCGTTGAGGGTGACGGTGAGCGCCTTGCCCGTGACCTTCTCGGTGCCCGCGCTCTTCTCCAGCCCGCTGAGCTTCTCGTCCTGGGCCTTGGTGCTCCCGTCGTCGCTCTCGGCGAGCGACTCCACGTTGCCGCGCAGGGCCGCGTTGGACTCGTCCAGCTCCTTGTTCTTGTGGCTGCGCTCCTGGATCAGGTCGGACAGCTTCAGCAGGGAGGCGTCGGTGCGGATGTCGGTGCCCTTGGCCGTGTTGAAGCTGGTGAAGAAGATGAGCCCGGCGAGCGCGAAGACGGCCACGGTGAGAATCCGCACCGGACGGAAGCGCAGCCCACGCGCAGGGCCGGAACCCGTTGATCCCGTCCCGGGGGAGTCGGCAGAATTGCTCAACGTACCCTTATCTCCTTCGGCGCCGCGGAAGCACTACGCTAACGGACGCCCGGGGGAGCGCTAAGTGTCCCCTTGTACGCTGCCCCGGACCGACCCATTACCTGCGCGGCCACGCAGCGCATCGACAGGAGAGACCCTCGTGCCGAAGTCACGTATCCGCAAGAAGGCTGATTTCACGCCGCCGCCCGCGAAGCAGGCTCAGGCCATCAAGCTCACCAACCGCGCCTGGGTCGCGCCCGTCATGCTGGCCATGTTCCTCATCGGCCTGGCCTGGATCGTCGTGTTCTACGTGACCGACGGCTCGCTGCCGATCGACAGCCTGGACAACTGGAACATCGTGGTCGGCTTCGGCTTCATCGCCGCCGGGTTCGGTGTCTCCACCCAGTGGAAGTAGCGCGGCCCCGAGCAGCTCTGCCCACGGCTGTTCGCTGAGTTATCCACAGCCTCGATGGCCTGTCCACATCCCCCTGGGGAAAAGACTACGATCTGTGGATAACTCATCGGCCGTTGACGCCGGTGTGACTGCCCTACCGGCCCTCATACACCCGTTCGCCCCCTGTCCGACCTGCGGAAACACATCCGAGCGACAGGGGGCACAGCTGTTCCCGCACCGTATGCACAAGATCCGCCACACGCTGTGGACAACGTTTCGGTATCAGGTGAGCTGAGCGGTCCTGACCAGCGTCAGGACCACCACCACGGCCAGGACCAGCGCACAGGTGCCGTACTGGATCAGCGCTCGCCTCTCCCGCGGAGCGTGGACCATGGCGTAGCCGGTGACGACACCGGCGACGAGGCCGCCGATGTGAGCCTGCCAGGCGATGCTGCCCCAGCCGAAGGTGATGATCAGGTTGATCACCAGCAGGGCGATGACCGGGCGCATGTCGTAGTTGAGTCGGCGCATCAGCACCGCCGTGGCACCGAAGAGGCCGAAGATCGCGCCGGAGGCGCCGAGCGAGGCCGTGGACGGGCCCGCCAGCAGATACGTCAGGGCCCCTCCGGCCAGTCCGGAGACGAAGTACAGCGCCAGATAGCGGGCCCGGCCGAGAGCCGCTTCGAGCGGGCCGCCGATCCACCACAGGCTGAGCATGTTGAAGGCGATGTGCCAGATCGCCTCGTGCGTGAACATCGAGGTCACGAAGCGGTACCACTCGCCCTCGGCGACGCCCATGGTCGCCTGGTAGGGCTTCGGGGGCCACTCGCCGATGAGGACCAGGTCGTTGAGCAGCGAGCTTTTCGCCTGCACCGCGATGAACACGGCGATGTTGATCCCGATGAGAATCTTGGTGACCAGCCTCGGGTCCGCCGTGACCGTCCCGCCCGCGACCGTACGCGGCCGGGAGGCGGCCGGGGCGTGCCCGGCGCCGGAGCCGCCGCGGACGCATTCGGGGCACTGGAAGCCGACCGAGGCGCTGACCATGCATTCGGGGCAGATGGGGCGCTCGCAGCGGGTGCATTGCACGCCGGTCTCGCGGTCCGGGTGCCGGTAGCACATGGGCAGGCTCTTGGCGTCCTGCGTGCTGCCTTCGGCCTGGTCCATGAGATCCCCTTGCTGGTCGTGGCCTGTCACCCGGCACATACCCCGCCCCGCTCTTCCATACGGACGAGCGGGGCGTTTGGTTCCCTGCGGACGGTCGGGGGCGGTGGGCTCAGCTCTGGCGCTTCTCGACGACGACCGCCTCGATGACGACGTCGTCGACCGGCCGGTTGTTCGGCAGGGTGGTCGGCACGGCGGCGATGGTGTCCACGACCTTCTGGCTGGCCGGGTCGGTGATCTCGCCGAAGATGGTGTGCTTGCGGTTCAGCCAGACGGTCGGGGAGACCGTGATGAAGAACTGCGAGCCGTTGGTGCGCGGGCCGGCGTTGGCCATGGCGAGCAGGTACGGCCTGTTGAAGGACAGGTCCGGGTGGAACTCGTCCTCGAACTCGTATCCGGGGCCGCCGATGCCGGTGCCCAGCGGGTCGCCGCCCTGGATCATGAAGCCGCTGATGATCCGGTGGAAGACCGTGCCGTCGTAGAGCTTGTCCTGGCTCACCGCACCGGTACCGGGGTGCGTCCACTCACGCTCACCCTGAGCGAGTTCGACGAAGTTCCTGACCGTCTTGGGCGCGTGGTTCGGGAACAACCGGATCTCGATGGCGCCATGGTTGGTCTTCAGGGTGGCGTAGAGCTGCTCGGCCACGGTCTGCCTTCCGTTGTCCTCGTGTGACCCCCAGATCCTCGCACGGCCCGGCACGGGCGACGCCCGGCCGCATTGAGTTCCTCCGCGAAGGGAGCGCGCGGCGGTGATTCGTGGCAGTGTCGTCGGGAAGCCCTTGTTGCACCCATATGCCCGCCCTCGCATGCCGCGCAGACTGTTGGCAGGCATGATCCGTAAAAGGGTGGAAAGTCGAATTACCGTACGCCACCGAGGAGGAGGAACCCGTGACCCGCATCGACAGCGTGCGCGCCGCGACCGGCTCGGCGAAGGACAGCGTGCTGCACGCCGCGGAAGTGGTGGCGCCCTACGCCGACACGGCCAAGGAGCGTGCCGCGTATTACGCGCAGGAGGCACGCGTACGGCTGGCACCCGTGGTGTCTCAGGCCGCCGAACAGGCCCGCGAGCAGTACGACGCCCGGCTCGCTCCTCGTCTGGAGCAGGCCCGTGCGCATGTGCCGCCGAAGGTGGACCTGGCCGCGCACGAGGCAGCCGTCCTGACCCGCAAGGCTGCCCGGCAGGCGGCCGACTATTCACGTCCGAGGATCGAGCAGGCCGTGGCCGTGGCCGGACCGGTGGCCGACGAGGCCGCCGCGCGGGGTGCGGCGGCGCTGGTCGCGCTGCGCGGCCATGTCTCGGCGCAGGACATCCAGAAGCTGGCCCACCGCAACGAGCGGCGCTGCCGGGCCGGCCGTGCCTTCAAGGTGCTGGCGCTGCTCGGCCTGGTGGCGGGCGGTGCCTTCTGTGCCTGGAAGTGGTGGGACAAGCAGGCCAACCCCGACTGGCTGGTGGAGCCGCCGGCCGCGACGGAGGTGCCGGAATCGGGCCGGCTGAGCTCGGTGGACGGCAGCGGCGGCGCGGTACTGGACCCGGAGGTCCAGGCGAAGCAGGCCGAGGACGAGGCCGCGGACCGCGACGACAAGGAGTGAGCCGTCCGGCACCGCCCGGGTGTCGGACGAAAAGAACCCCATCTGACAGCGTTTCCGCTGGTCAGATGGGGTTTTCTGGGTGGAGCCTAGGGGAGTCGAACCCCTGACATCCGCCATGCAAAGACGGCGCTCTACCAACTGAGCTAAGGCCCCGGGAATGGGTGACGTCGGCCGGAGATCTCGCGTTCCGGCTGGCGCCGCAGACCAGAGTACCGGGTCACCCCCCGTATCCCGCAAAAAGATTGGGGGTCCCCGCGGATGACCACTCTCCGTAAGATGCTCGACGTGGTTCGCTACAGCGAACCGGCGGTTCTTTTGGGGAAGCGATGGGGAGACGCAATGGACGCCGCACAGCAGGAAGCCACCGCCAGAGCGCGGGAGCTGCAGCGGAACTGGTACGGGGAGCCGCTGGGGGCGCTCTTCCGTAAGCTCATCGACGATCTCGGGCTCAACCAGGCCCGTCTCGCGGCGGTTCTGGGCCTGTCGGCCCCGATGCTGTCGCAGCTGATGAGCGGCCAGCGCGCGAAGATCGGCAATCCCGCCGTGGTCCAGCGGGTGCAGCTGTTGCAGGACCTGGCGGCCCAGGTCGCTGACGGCAGTGTCAGTGCGGCCGAGGCGACCGACCGCATGGACGAGATCAAGAAGTCCCAGGGGGGATCCGTGCTGAGCAACACGACGCAGACGACGAGCAGTTCGGGAGCGCCGACGGTCAAGCGCGTGGTGCGCGAGATCCAGTCGCTGCTGCGCTCGGTGGCCGCCGCCGGCGACATCATCGATGCCGCCGACGCGCTCGCCCCGAGCCACCCCGAGCTGGCAGAGTTCCTCCGGGTCTACGGCGCCGGCCGCACCTCCGACGCGGTCGCGCACTACCAGTCCCACCAGAACTGACCCTCGCGGCCCGGTTTCCCGGAGGGGGTCCGGGGCCGGGCCGAGGGGGGAAGAGGGGGATACAGAGGGCACAGGGGGTAGAGGGGTGGAGGGGGAAGCGAGGGGCTAGGGGGAGGAGCGGCGGACTGTCATGGGTGAGGTCTTCGCCGGCCGGTACGAGCTGGCCGATCCGATCGGACGCGGTGGTGCGGGTGCCGTGTGGCGTGCCTGGGACCACCGGCGTCGGCGCTATGTGGCCGCCAAGGTGCTCCAGCAGCGCGACGCCCACTCGCTGCTGCGCTTCGTACGCGAACAGGCGCTGCGCATCGACCACCCTCATGTCCTCGCTCCGGCCAGCTGGGCCGCCGACGACGACAAGGTCCTGTTCACGATGGACCTGGTCGGAGGCGGCTCGCTGGTCCACCTCGTCGGTGACTACGGCCCGCTGCCGCCCGCGTTCGTGTGCACCCTGGTCGACCAGCTTCTGTCGGGTCTCGCCGCGGTGCACGCGGAAGGTGTCGTGCACCGGGACATCAAGCCCGCCAACGTGCTGCTCGAAGCCACCGGTACCGGTCGGCCGCGGCTGCGGCTGTCGGACTTCGGCATCGCCATGCGGTTCGGCGAGCCCCGCCTGACGGAGACCAACCTCGTGGTGGGCACGCCCGGTTATCTGGCGCCCGAGCAGATGCTGGGTGCCGAACCGGACTTCCCCGCCGACCTGTTCGCCGTGGGCCTGGTCGCCCTGTATCTGCTCGAGGGTGCCAAACCGGACGCCAACGCCCTTGTGCAGTACTTCATGGAGCACGGGACGCCCGGCCCGCCCAAGGGGGTCCCCGAGCCGCTCTGGCAGGTCGTCGCCACTCTGCTGCAGCCCGATCCGGCGGCTCGTTTCCGGACCGCCACGGGGGCGCGCAAGGCGCTCGTCTCCGCCACGGAACTCCTGCCGGAGCCCGGCCCCGACGACGAGCTGATCGAGATCTTCGACCAACTCGGGCCGCTGCCGCCCGGGTTCGGATCGGGGGGTCCGCTCAAGCCGGCCTCCGGAGTGCGGGTGCGGGCGGTGCACGCGGCCACGGACACCACCGGCACCGACTCCGCCACCGACGGCACCGGAGGCACGGGGAGGCCGGCCCCGTCCGACGTCCGCCTCGATCCCCGCCTGGGCGCCGACGGCGGCAACAGCGGCGGTGACGGGACGCAGGATCCCGTACCTCCCTCGATGTCGGACACCGGGAGCTTCCCTCTCCCGCCGCCACAGCCGACGCCGAGCCCCCGGCCGTACGCCCGGCAGGCACAGCACGGCGAACAGGAGGGCGAACAGTACGGTCTGCACCCCGTCGAGCAGCCGCCCACCCCCACCACGGGGCCCACCGCCTTCTCCTCGCACGCCCCCGCGCATCCGCAGTCCTCCGCCCAGCCGTACGCCTGGCACCCCGCCCCGGCGGGGCCTCCGGTCCCGGTTCGGGAGGCACGGCCGCGCATCGATGCCTCTACTGCTTCGTACACCGCTCGGGAGCCGCAGGTTCCACCTCTCGCGCCACCGATCGGGCCGGTCCGGGCGCACGGCCGCCGGGCCCGTCGCGCGATCCGCCGCCCGGGCCCCCCGGCAAAGGCGGCGATCCCGATCCTGCTCCTTGCGCTGGCCTGCTACGCCGTGGGCTTCTGGGCGCTGACCCGCGTCTGAGCCCGCCGGGCCGCCACCGTCCACCCGCCAAGTACCAGCAGCAGCGCGGTCCCGGCCCCGATGCCGCCGGCCGCGAGCGCCTTCATCGCGGTGTCTCCGCCCCCGGTGCTCCCGGTCGCCGCCGCCCGACGGTCCTGCTCCGTGACGGCGAAGACACCGTCCGGCACGGACCGCCCGGCGTAGGCGGGCCCGCCGTGCGCCTGCCCGTCGACGCGTACCCGCAGCGTCACTCCGAACGGTCCGGGTCCGAAGGTGCCGGCCATCTGCTCGCTGAGGTGCACGACCAGGTAGTACGCGCCGGCGAAGCGCATCGCGTTGTCCCGGGTGAGGACGGCGTACCGGTTGGCGTACTCCACGGGCGGCAGCGGATCGAGGGCGGCCGACTTCTGGGTGCCGGTGTAGCCGAGGGGGGCGTCGTCGACGTATCCGCGCACGGGGTTGTAGAGCGCCAGGTTCAGGGCCCCGCCGACATAGCCGTGGCCGCTCGTGGAGCTGCCCAGTTCGGCGACGGCGCGCACCTGGCGGCCCCAGTCGAGCGGCACCTTGTAGAAGAGCGTCTGCCCGGGGCTGATCCCGGTCCGCCAGACCCCCTGGTCCAGCGGGCGGGCCTGGGCGAAGCCGGTGCCGCCGGTCCGGTCGCGTGGGTCGCCGGCGACGGCCTCGGGAGAGGCGGAGTCCCAGGTCCGGGGTGCGTCGGTGGGCCCGGTGCCTGCCAGGCCCGGTTCCGTGGCGGGCTTGAGCTCCAGGTCCCAGCGCTGCGCCGGGTCCGCCGTACCGGAGTTCTCGGAGCCGTCGGAGCCCGCGGTGTCGAGGCGTTCCACGAGGAGGTAGTACGTCCCCGCGCCCTGGCACAGCGTCCGGCCGGCTTCGCGCTCTCCCAGGGCCGTGACGGGACGGGCGCTGAGTGCGGCGCCGAAGCGTGCGGAGGCGTTGGAGCAGGAGGTGCCGCGCGCGTCCTGGAACGAGACACGGATGCCGTCGGTCGAGGAGACGGTGGCGTGGGCGGGAGGAACGGCGGTGACGGGGACGTAGGCCGTGGTCGTCGCGGCGAGGTCGAGGCGGTAGTAGAGCTTGCCGTTCTTGGGGAGGGTGCTCCGGTAGGTGCGGCCCGGCTCCAGCCGCGGGGCGTCGGTGGTGCCGGTCGCGCCCGTGACCGGCCGGGCGTCCGGGGCGAACCCGTACGTTCCCTGGGCGCTGCCTGCCGCGATCCCGCCCGGCAGCGCGGCCAGCGCGCACAGCACGGCGGTCACGACCGTGGCACGGGCCCCGGCGCCCGCCGGCCGGCCGCTCCGCCGCCACGTCGTACGCCTTCGCCCCCGCACGTGCCACCCCCTGCCGCTCCGCACCCGACCGTGGCCCATCCTGCCCCGAGCGTCCCTGCGCCATCCGTGGAATGCGTACGGCCGTCCGAAACTCCGTACCGCCCGTGCTCGTCCCTCCTGCGCCGCCGGGCCCCGTACACCACCCGTCGAGGAACGGCAACACGACGCATCACCATCGACCGGCTGGGCCGCCCGGGCAACACAAAACCCCGACCGCGCAGGCGGCCGGGGTCTGATCAGATTCTGGATCGGTACTCACGAACCCGTGGGCACGGAGTCAGTCGCCTCCGTCCACAGGTCCTGCTCGGCGCGATCCGCCTGGATCTGGCGGTACACGAGGAGCCCGCCGATGGCGGCCAGTGCGACCAGGAGCAGCTTCTTCACCGCGCGACCTCGTCTTTCCTTGACGTAGGGGACCTCTGGCGCCCGACTATACACACCGACCGATATCGATCGGTGACCTGCGTCGGGCCTCAACTCCCGCCTCCGGCAGAGCAATAGGCCAGGTCCGCCGCGTTCCGATCGGAGGGTGATCACACCCCCACGGACCGTGACTTTGCTCCCCTTTCACTCTCTCTCGGGCAGCTTTGAGGGGTTTTCTCCCTTCTTGCACCCATTCGTGTGGTGTTCATCGGAACATCGACGCGCCACGGGCGTAGGTCCACCACTTCGCGATCCCCATACACATCATGAACAAAGTACGCAAATCGCCCAACCCGAAAGTGAGGGGCCATGACCCAGAACAAGGTCATGAAGCTGTGGACCGCCATCGTCACCGCCTTCCTCGCGCTGTGCACGGCGCTCGGACTCGTCACCGCGGCCAGCGCGGCCGCCGCCGCGACTCCGGCCGAGAGCCCGCAGAGCACCACCGAGCAGCGGACGGTCCCGACGATCCCGGCGATGAACCACTGGATCTGGTCCCAAGGCAGGGCCCTGCCCCCCACGATGAAACAGCGCATCCGGGCCGAGGCCCACGGAAAGTCCCCCAGCTGCCGGCACCGCCCCCTCGACGAGACGGAAGCGGAGACGGGCGCGGCGAACCAGACCACAGCACCTCTCGCCTGCTGAGCCGCGGCAGGACACGGCACCGCAGACGTTTCGACATCAAGGCGACTTGCGTACGCATCAGTCGACACGGACAGACCCCCGGCCGGGGCTCGGCCGGGGGTCTTGCGCTGTTCAGGGGCACCACCACCGAGTCGTCGGGTCCCGGTCAGGAGTCGTAGCCTGGACAGGTGCCCAAGGCCTACGAGGAGATCGCGGACGACCGGCAGCACGGGCGCGGCACCTTCGTACGACGCCCTCGCGCGCGGGTGGTGCGCGACAACGGCCGCCATCAGTGGGAGAAGGACCGGGCCAGGCAGCCCTCGGCCGTCCGGGCCGCCACCGGCGCCACGGAGCACGACACCGGCCTGGTGCCGGACGACCTCGTCTTCCTCGCCCGTTACCGCACGGTCGAGGCATCGAAGGATCTGGCCGGGGTCTTCGGGGTGCCGGAGGGGACGCCGCTCCTCGAACGCAGCTACCGGACGCGTTACGCGGCGGAGGCGGCCGCCTTCGGCCTCGTCACCTCGTATCTCCCGCACGCCGTCGCGGCGGCCAACCCCGACCTTCTGGACGCGTCCCGGGAGCCCTGGCCCGGCGGCACCCACCACCAGCTGTCCACCGTGGGCATCGAGATCGACCGCATCGAGGAACGTGTCGGCGCGCGTCCGCCGACCCCGCAGGAGACCCGGGAGCTGGAGCTGCCGGCAGGTACGGCGGTGATCCTGATCCGCAAGACGTCGTACGACACCCTCGGCCGTGTCGTGGACGTCTCCGACGTCGTGCTGCCGGGCGACCGTACGGAACTGCTCTTCACCACTCGACTGGAAAGGTGGTGATGGCCGCCGTGACCCGGCGCATCACCGTAGTCACCGCCGTCCACGCCCCCTCCGCCCACTTTCTGCCGGAGGCCTACAAGTCCCTGCGCGAGCAGTGGCTTCCGGACGGCTGGGAGTGGGACTGGGTGATCCAGGAGGACGACAGGACGGACGCGGTCCGCCCGTACGTCCCGGACGACGAGCGGGTGAGCTTCCGTCAGGGCCGCCGGGGCGGACCCGGCATCGCCCGCACGATCGCGCTGGCGCACGCCGACGGCCTGTATGTGAAGGTCCTGGACGCCGACGACCAGCTCCCGCCCGGAGCCCTCGCCCGTGACCTGGCCGTCCTGGAGGCCGACCGCACGATCGGCTGGACGACGTCCCGGGTCCTCGACCTGCTGCCCGACGGCACCACGGCCGGCTTCCCCGGCGATCCGGACGACGGCCCGATCGAGCGCGGGGCCGTCCTCGGCTTCTGGCGGCAGAACGGGTTCCGGGCCCAGGTCCATCCGGCGACGCTCTTCGTACGGCGCGACCTGCTGACGGCCCTGGGCGGCTGGATGGCCCTGCCGGCCTCGGAGGACACGGGCCTGCTGCTGGCGCTGAACGCGGTCAGCCGCGGGTGGTTCTCCGCGGAGGTGGGACTCCTGTACCGGAAGTGGGACGGACAGGCGACCGGGCAGGCCTCGCACGTCGACCCGGCCGAGCGGGAGGCACGCATGGCGGTGGTGGAGGCCAGGGCGCGGTCGCTTGCGGACTTCGGGTGGACCTACCCCCCCGGGGACGGCCCTTCGGTCATTCGCTGATCACGACGGCCTGCGAGGGGCACTTCTCGGCCGCTTCCCGCACCTGTGGATCGTCGTCCTGCTCTTCCCGGCCGGGCCGCACCATGCCGTATCCGTCCTCGAACGCGAAGACGGACGGGGCACGGTGCGCGCACTCGGCTGAGCCGTAGCACACGGTGCGGTCGACGGAGACCTTCATGCGTCCTCCAGCCGTAGGTGACGTCCAGGACGTCACTGCCCGGTGGAGCGCACGGTGAACCGGTGCTTCCTAGCCGCTCTGCGGCCGGCCCGCGGCGGAGAGCCAGTGGGCGACCCTGCGGACCGTGGGTTCGTCCAGCCCGTCGACCAGCGCCTGTACCGCTTCCGCGTCCTCGGAGGAGAGGTCGTACAGGCCGGCCTTGCTCAGGCCGGCCATGAGCACCTGGTGCCGGCGGTCCGACATGCGTTCGGCGAGCCTGACCGGCTCCCCGGAACGTTCCGGGGACGGCTCGGGCGCTGCGGGGGCGGCGGGTTCGGCGGCCTGGGTGTCGAACCGCTGCCAGGCACCGTCCCGCGGGCCCCACAGGGCGACCGTCACGTCCTGCCCGCGCGCTCGTACCGTCTGGGCCATGTCTCCCACCGCGTACAGCACGGGGGTTCGGTCGGGCGACTCGGCGCCGACCCGCCAAGCGGCCCGGGACGGCTGGTAGAACATCGCGACCCAGCGCGGGACACCGGGAGGTTGCGGGCAATCAGGATGTTTCACCATGGCACTCACCCCTTCGGGAACAGCCGGCGGCCCGACCATAACTGACGGTCCGTCAGATTTCCAGGCGCTCGGGATGGTCACGCCGGTCGCGCGGCCCGCTCCCCGCGCCCTTCTGGCCTCTTCACGGCGCCCTTCTGGCCTCTTCACGGCCGACGTGGCACCCTGCCCGCGCCCGGACCACGACGGGCAGCGCATGCGGAGCCGTCTCGGCAGAGGGAGACCGAAGATGAGCGGACTCGAAGAGACAGTGACCGGATCCGGGACGCCGGCGTCGGCGCCTGCGTCGGCGCTGAGAAGGATCCACGCCGACCGAGCACGCAGCGCGTACGACCGCGCCGCCGCCACCTGCCGTCATGCCGGCTTCACCGAGGACGCCGCCCAGCTCGTGCCGACGGGCCCCGTCGGCCGGGCCGCGGGCGCGCTGCGGCTGTCGGCCGCGTCGATCGACGCCCTGACCGCGAGTGCGCCCGATCCGGCGGCGGACGCCCGCTGCGCCCGGAACGCCGCAGCGGCGGCCGCCCTGGCGGCTCAGGTGGCCGCATCACGGGACTCAGGCGGCGCCACCGCCGCCGCCTCGGCCCTGCGCGCCGCGCTGACCGCGTCCCAGGCCGCCGCGGCCGCCGCGGGCGGGACGGCGCCGGGCCGGGACGCATCGCTGAACGCGACGGCCGACGAGACCGAACGGCAGGCCGTATCCGCCGCTCGCGCGGCAGGGTGGATCGCCTAGGTGTATTGCCCGGCGGATCAGGCCGGCTCCGGGCAACGGTGCCTCGTCAGCGCGGGTGAGCGGGGTCTGGTGCGTCCAGCTGCGAGGCGGAGGAGGGCGTCGACGCGATGGGGGTCCCCCGCGCGAGCGCAGCCGGGCGTGGGGGAATCGACAACCGACGACAACGCCGCCGGGGGTGCCCCCTCCCCACGCCCCTGAGGCAGTGGGCGGAGCGTGCATGACGTCGGGCGGCAGGCGGGAGTCTGCGGGCGGGAGTCGGCCGACGGGGCCTGAGCGCCGCCGTCCGTCCCGTCCGGCGTTGCGGCACCGGCCCGTCCGGCACCGGTCCCTCCCCTCGTGGGGACCGGTGCCGGACGGAGCGGGTGACGATCGATCCGTGCCGCGTCGGCGTATCGGCACGAATCGAAGTATCGAAGGGTCTTCGGTGTCGTCGATGTCTCCGGCGCCCCGGGAGAAGTTGACCGAGAACATTCGGCGCCTTGGGCTGTCTCTCCGAGCGCCGAGCCGGTGGCCTGTCCGGACGGTGTGTGAGGGGGCGGCTACCGCGTCGTGATCCTGCCATTTGTGGGCGCCGAGGAGGAGGTTCCGGTCTCCGGACCACGGTGTAACCGCAGGTCAGCCATATAGGGTGAGTTTTCCGGTCCGGACGTCCAGATACGGGGGGGAGTAAGGGGTGGGACCTTGGGTTCCGACTCAGGGGCACGCACAGCCTTCGCCGAGCGCCTCGCACTGCTGTACAAGGAGGCCGGAAACCCTCCCCTCAAGAGCGTGTCCGACGCGGTCGTACGGCTGCAGCGGACGGACGAGCGCGGACGGCCCGTGCGGGTCTCCGCCCAGCGCATCAGCGACTGGCGGCGGGCGAAGAACGTACCGGCCCAGTTCGCCGCCCTCGCGGCCGTCCTGCAGATCCTGATCCCGGAGGCGCGGCGCTCGCGGCCCGTCCCGGTCTCCGGCGGCCTGTACGACCTCGCCCACTGGCAGCGTCTGTGGGAGCGCGCGCTGGCCGACCCGGCCGCCGAGCGCCCCGCGGTGCCCGCCGAGGAGAACCGGCAGCCACCGGCCCAGGCCCCACCCGTCGCCGGCGGTGTCTGCCCCTACCGGGGACTGGCGCCCTACCGCCAGGAGGACGCCCGGTGGTTCTTCGGGCGGGAACGGAGCACGGAGGCCCTCGTGGCCCAGCTGCGCGCCGTGGAGAAGACGGGCGGGCTGATCATGCTCGTCGGCGCCTCGGGCGCGGGGAAGTCATCGCTGCTGAACGCCGGGCTGATGCCCGTGGTGCGGGGCGGCGCGCTCGGGGACGGGAGCAGCGGGTCGAGCGCCGTGCTCCAACTCGTGCCGGGCGCCGATCCGCTCGGCGAACTGACCCGCCGCATCCCGGAGCTGGCCTCCCTCGCGGCGGAGGCACGCAAGGCCGAGGAGAAGGCGGCCGAGAACCCGGCGATGCCCGGATCCGACGCCCCGCACTTCGCCCGCGCGGTGCGTGAGGCGGTCACGGCCTGGGCGCGCCGGGAGGCGTCCGCGAAGGAGCGGCCGTCCGGCGACGCCTCCGGCCTCGCCCCTGCGGACCCCTCCGCGAACCCCCTGCCGGACACCGGCGCCGACACCGATCCGGCCACCTGCCCCGTCATCGTCGTCGACCAGTTCGAAGAGACGTTCACCCTCTGTCCCGACGAGGCCGACCGCCGTACCTTCCTCCAGTTCCTGCACGCGGCCTGCACCCCGCCCGCGGACTCGGCCGGCCCCGCCCCCGTCCTCGTGGTCCTCGGTATCCGCGCCGACTTCTACGAACGGTGCCTGGTCTATCCCGAACTGGCCGACGCGCTGCAGCACCGGCACATGGTGCTCGGACCGCTGACCACCGCGGAGCTGCGCGAGGCGGTGACCGGCCCCGCCAAGGCCGTGGGACTGGAGCTGGAGCCCGGACTGGCCGAGCTGATCGTGCGGGAGGTGAGCGCGGACGGCCCGCGCGGGGCGCACGACGCCGGAGTGCTCCCGCTCCTCTCCCACGCCCTGCTCGCCACCTGGCAGCGCCGGAAAGGGGGACGTCTGACGGCGGCCGGCTACCGAGCTGCCGGCGGCATCCAGGGCGCGGTGGCGGCGACCGCCGAGCGCGCCTGGACCAGCCTCGACCCCGCCGCCCGCACGGCAGCCCGGCTGCTCCTGCTGCGCCTCGTCCGGCTGGGCGAGGACACCCAGGCCACCCGCAGGCGCGGCACACGGCGCCAGCTGGCGCAGGAGTCGGCGGACCCCGGCAAGACGGAGGAGTCGCTGGAGGCGCTGGTGCGTGCCCGGCTGGTGACGCTCGACGCGGAGACCGTGGAGATCACCCATGAGGCGCTGCTCCACGCCTGGCCGCGGCTGCGCCACTGGATCGACGAGGACCGCAACGACCATCTGCTGCGCCAGCGGCTGGAGGAGGACGGCCACGCCTGGGAGGCCTCGGACCGGGACAGCTCGCTGCTCTACCGTGGCTCGCGCCTGGAGCAGGCCCGCAGCTGGGCGAAGTCCGCCGGGAACACCTATCTGACGCGCAGCGCGGTGCAGTTCCTGGCCGCCTCGGTCAGGCTGCGCAAGCGCACGGTCCTGATCAGCCGTGGCGCGGTGGCGACGCTGGTCGTGCTCGCCGTACTCGCCGCCGGTTCGGCGGTGGTGGCGTGGCAGCAGCGGGACGACGCCGTGTTCGAGCAGGTCCTCGCCGAGGCGGACCGGGTCCAGCACACGGATCCCTCGCTGGCCGCTCAGCTCGATCTGGTGGCCCACCGGCTGCGGCCGGACGACGAGGGGACGTTCAGCAGGCTGATCTCGATCGTGAACGCGCCCCTGGCCACCCCGCTGCTCGGCCACACCGGCGCCGTCTACCTCACCTCCTTCAGCCCCGACGGCAAGACCCTGGCCACGGCCAGCTACGACCGGACCGTCCGCCTGTGGAACGTGGCCGACCGAAGCCGCCCGAGGCCGCTCGGCAAACCCCTGACCGGCCACCGGAGCTGGGTGAGCAGCGCGGTCTTCAGCCCGGACGGACACACCCTGGCCAGCGCCGGCGACGACGGCACGATCCGGCTGTGGGACGTCACCGACCCCGCTCACCCGGCACCCCTGGGCCGGCCGCTGACCGGCCACAAGAGCACGATCTACCTGGTCGCCTTCAGCCCGGACGGCCGCACGCTCGCCTCGGCGAGCGAGGACCGCACCGTCCGCCTGTGGGACGTGGCCGACCCGGGCCGGCCGAAGCCGCTCGGCACCCTGGGCGGCCACACCGCGGCGGTGCGCAGTGTGGCGTTCAGCCCCGACGGCCGCACCCTCGCGGCGGGCGGCGACGACGACACCATCCGGCTGTGGAACACGGCCGATCCGCGGCACCCCGAGCCCCTGCCGACGGTACTGACCGGTCACACGGACATCGTGCACACAGTGGCCTTCAGCCCCGACGGGCGCACCCTGGCCAGCGGCAGCGCGGACGACACCATCCGGCTGTGGAACGTCTCCGATCCGGCGCACGCGGCACCGATCGGCTCACCGCTCACCGGGCACACCGGCCCCATCTGGTCCGTGGCCTTCAGCCCGGACGGCGGCCGGCTCGCCGCGGCCAGCGCGGACAGCACGGCGAGCCTGTGGAACGTCGGTGATCCGGCGTCCCCCTCGCAGGTCGGCGAGCCGCTCTCGGGCAGCAGCGGCGAGATGTACGCCCTGGGCTTCAGCCCCGACGGCCGTACCCTCGCCACCGGCAGCGGTGACAGCAAGGTCCGTCTGTGGTCGGTACCGACGCAGGACATGATCGGCCGCAGCGGCGCCTTCCGCCCGGACGGGAAGGTTCTCGCCACGTCCGCGCGCGACGGCAGAGTCCGGCTGTGGAACGTGTCGGCTCCCGGCCGGCCCGTGTCCCTGAGCAAACCGTTCATGCCCGCGGACGGCTACCAGCGTTCGATGGTGTTCTCCCCCGACGGCCGCACCCTCGCCGTACGGACCGGGAACGCGGCGCTGTATCTGTGGAACGTCACCGACCCGGCCCACCCGGTCCGGGCCAGGCCGCCCCTCACCCTGCACACCCGCTTCGCGGGCCACAACTCACTGGCCTACAGCCCCGACGGTCACACCCTGGCCAGCGCCTACGACGACGACACCATCCAGCTCTGGAACGTCACCGACCCCGCCCGTGCCGTCCCGCTCGGCAAGCCGCTCACCGGCCACCGGGGCTACGTCAACGCCCTCGCCTTCAGCCGGGACGGGCACACGCTCGCCAGCGGCAGCGCGGACAGCAACATCCGGCTGTGGGACGTGTCCGACCCCGCCCACACCACCGGAATCGGCCATCCCCTCAGGAAGCACTCCGGCCCGGTCAACGCGCTCGCCTACAGCCCCGACGGCCGTACGCTGGCCAGCGGAAGCGACGACGACACCGTACGGCTCTGGGACGTCACCGACCCGGGCACGGCGAGCGCGCTGGGCTCCCCGCTCACCGGCCACACCGAGGCGGTCACGTCACTGACGTTCACCGCGACCGGCCACACCCTGGCGAGCGGCGGCAACGACAACACGGTGCGGCTGTGGAACGTCACCGATCCGTCCTCGGCGGCCCCCATCGGCCAGTCGATGAGCCCCTACGGCAAGACGGGCAACTTCCTGTCCTTCAGCCCCAACAGCCATGTGCTCGGGGTGTCGAGCGGCGCCGACACGGTCCGTCTGTGGCGGCTGGACGCCGACGCGGCCATCCGCCACATCTGCTCGGTGACCGGGGACGTACTGACCCCGCAGAGGTGGCACGAATACCTCCCCCGCCTCTCCTACGACCCCCCGTGCCCCGACTGACCGATCAAGATCAGCCAACTACCCGAACCAACAGGCCCGTTGCCTCCCCTAGCCCCCACAACCTTGTTACCCTTGGCCATAGCCCGATCGCTGGTGCATCCCCCGTCGCCAGCGGTCGGGCCTTTTTTCGTGTCGTGAAGCGGAAGGCGTGCTGCGAATTCCGTGAAACAGAAGCCATGACCGGCGCTGTTCGCCGCTGTTGGTGCCAGGCGAAGGTGTCAGCGCTCGGGGCTGTCCTTGACGGGCGGCGCACCCTGGAGCACGCGTCGCGCGCCCGAGCGATGACCGACCACAAGACCGGCGAAGAATGACCAGATCACCAGGACTACGACGCCTTCCACCTGGGCATTCCTGTTTCCCTCGATCACGCCCTTGAGGATGACGCCGGACAGCAGCGCACTTCCCCCGAGACCGATCCAGAGCTGCGGTGTGCGCCAACGACTTGTGCTCTCCGGCATGCTGCCCCCTCCCGGGCGCACCGTGCGCCTGCGGCTCTCCCTCACCCGACGCGGCTCCCGCGGCTGATTCCAGCCACAGATGCCAAGAACCCCCAGCCGGATCCGACTGGGGGTCTTCGTCTTGTGGGGCTAACAGGATTTGAACCTGTGGCCTCATCCTTATCAGGGATGCGCTCTAACCAACTGAGCTATAGCCCCGCCGCGCTCTGCGGTGTTGTCCCGCGCGCTGACTCCTGAAGATTAGCGCACGAAGGGGGCAGTCCCAAAATCGGTTGTCGGGGGGCTGTCAGGAGAGCCCGGCAGGTGGCGTCACTCGTCCTCGGCCAGCGTCAGCTCGATGCCGCCCACGAAGCCGGCGGACAGGTTGTAGATGAACGCACCGAGGGTGGCCAGCGCTGTCGCGAGGACCACGTCGATCACCGCGATGATCGCCGCGAACGTCAGGACGTGCGGGAGGGAGAGGAAGGCCTGGAGGTCGAAGCCGTTCGCCTCGTTGGAGCCGGTCGCCTCCGAGATCGTGCCGCCGACGGTCGAGAACACGCCCATCGCGTCCATCACCATCCACAGCACCGCCGAGGCGACGATCGTGCAGATGCCGAGCGCGATGGAGAGCAGGAAGCTGACCTTCATGACCGACCACGGGTCGGCCTTGGCGACGCGCAGCCGGGCCTTACGGGTGCGCGGCGCGGTCTTGGCGCCGGTGCGCGGCCGGCGTACGGCGCCGGCCGGGGCCTGCGCCGGATAGGCCTGCGGCGGGTGATAGGGCCCGGCGGGCTGCTCGGACCGCCGTTCCACGGGCAGCGGGGAGGCCTGCTGTCCCTCGGCCGGGCCGGGCCGGGTCTGCTGACCGCGGGTGTCCGTCACAGTTCCCCCCTGGGATCCATGCCTGCCGGGCGAGGGCGAGTCGCCCGTGCCCGCGTCGATCTTGCGCAGCTGGGTCGTGTGCGGGTCCGCCGCACGCGCGGCGGAGCCACGGCCGCCGCCGTCCGATTCCGTACCCGTCGAGGTACCGGACGATCCGGCGCCCGTGGCTCCGCTCACGATGACTCTCTCCTCGTGCTACTCGGCCGAGGGCGCCTCACCCTCGTCCGTGCCGGTGGTCACGGCACCCTCGGCGGTCTCGTCCACGGCCACGTCGCCGTCGACTTCCTCCGCCTCGCGCCCCGCCTCGGCGTTACGTGCGATACCGACCACGGCATCGCGCTTGCCCAGGTTGATCAGCTGGACGCCCATGGTGTCACGGCCCGTCTCCCTGACCCCGCTGACTCGCGTACGAATCACACCGCCGGACAGGGTGATCGCGAGGATCTCGTCGTTCTCCTCGACGACCAGCGCGCCGACGAGAGAGCCGCGGTCCTCCACGATCTTGGCGGCCTTGATACCGAGGCCGCCACGACCCTGGACGCGGTACTCGTCGACGCCGGTCCGCTTGGCGTATCCGCCGTCCGTCGCAGTGAACACGAACGTACCGGGTCGAACAACATTCATCGAGAGAAGCTCGTCGCTCTCGCGGAAACTCATCCCCTTGACACCGGAGGTGGCACGGCCCATCGGGCGCAAGGTGTCATCCGAGGCGGTGAACCTGATCGACTGCGCCTTCTTGCTGATCAGAAGGAGATCGTCGTCGGCCGAGACGAGTTCGGCACCGATCAGTTCGTCGTCCGAACCGTCCTCCCGCTCGCGCAGATTGATCGCGATGACACCGCCGGCGCGGGGCGAATCGTAATCCTTCAGAGGCGTCTTCTTGACCAGACCGGCCTTGGTGGCCAGGACCAGGTACGGCGCCGCCTCGTAGTCGCGGATCGCGAGGATCTCGGCGATCGCCTCGTCCGGCTGGAAGGCGAGCAGGTTCGCCACGTGCTGACCACGCGCGTCCCGGCCGGCGTCCGGAAGCTCGTACGCCTTGGCCCGGTACACCCGGCCCTTGTTGGTGAAGAACAGCAGCCAGTGGTGCGTGGTGGAGACGAAGAAGTGGTCGACGATGTCGTCCTCCTTCAGCTTCGTACCCCGCACGCCCTTGCCGCCGCGCTTCTGCGCCCGGTAGTCGACGGTCTTGGTGCGCTTGACGTAACCGCCGCGCGAGACCGTGACGACGATGTCCTCCTCGGCGATCAGGTCCTCGATGGACATGTCACCGTCGTAGGGCACCAGCATGGTCTTGCGGTCGTCGCCGTACTTCTCGACGATCGCGGCGAGTTCCGCGCTGACGATGCCGCGCTGGCGGACCGGGGAGGCGAGGATCTCGTTGTACTCGGTGATCTTCAGCTGGAGTTCGTCGTGCTCCTGGACGATCTTCTGGCGCTCCAGGGCGGCCAGGCGGCGCAGCTGCATCTCGAGGATGGCGTTCGCCTGGATCTCGTCGATCTCCAGGAGGCCCATCAGGCCGGTGCGCGCGATCTCCACGGTGTCGCTGCGCCGGATCAGCGCGATGACCTCGTCGATGGCGTCCAGGGCCTTCAGCAGACCGCGCAGGATGTGGGCGCGCTCCTCGGCCTTGCGCAGCCGGAAGCGGGTCCGGCGCACGATGACCTCGATCTGGTGCGTCACCCAGTGGCGGATGAACGCGTCCAGCGACAGTGTGCGCGGCACGCCGTCGACCAGCGCCAGCATGTTGGCGCCGAAGTTCGACTGCAGGTCGGTGTGCTTGTACAGATTGTTCAGGACGACCTTGGCGACCGCGTCCCGCTTGAGGACGATGACGAGTCGCTGGCCCGTACGGGACGAGGTCTCGTCGCGTACGTCCGCGATGCCGCCGATCTTGCCGTCCTTCACCAGGTCGGCGATCTTCTGCGCGAGGTTGTCGGGGTTGGTCTGGTACGGAAGCTCCGTGACCACCAGGCACTGGCGGTTCTGGATCTCCTCGACCTCGACCACCGCGCGCATCGTGATGGAGCCGCGGCCGGTGCGGTAGGCCTCTTCGATGCCCTTGCGGCCGACGACGAGCGCGCCGGTCGGGAAGTCGGGGCCCTTGATGCGCTCGATCAGGGCGTCCAGGAGCTCCTCGTGCGAGGCCTCCGGGTTCTCCAGGTACCACTGGGCGCCGGCCGCGACCTCGCGCAGGTTGTGCGGCGGGATGTTGGTCGCCATACCGACCGCGATACCGGCCGAGCCGTTGATCAGCAGGTTCGGGAAGCGGGACGGCAGGACGGTCGGCTCCTGGGAGCGGCCGTCGTAGTTGTCCGTGAAGTCGACGGTCTCCTCGTCGATGTCGCGGACCATCTCCATCGACAGCGGCGCCATCTTGCACTCGGTGTAGCGCATGGCCGCCGCCGGGTCGTTGCCCGGAGAGCCGAAGTTGCCGTTGGAGTCCACCAGCGGCATCCGCATCGACCACGGCTGGGCGAGGCGCACCAGAGCGTCGTAGATCGAGGAGTCGCCGTGCGGGTGGTAGTTGCCCATGACGTCGCCGACCACGCGGGCGCACTTGTAGAAGCCGCGCTCGGGGCGGTAGCCGCCGTCGTACATCGCGTACAGCACACGCCGGTGGACGGGCTTGAGGCCGTCCCGGACGTCGGGCAGCGCACGGGACACGATGACGGACATCGCGTAGTCCAGGTACGAGCGCTGCATCTCCGTTTCGAGCCCGACGGGCTCGATGCGCACGGTCGCGTCGCCGCCCTCTTCAGGGGTGACGGGAGTGTTCTCGTCGGCCATTGCTGGTGAAGATCCTTCCTGGTGCGGTCAGCTGAGACCGACTCAGATGTCGAGGAAGCGGACGTCCTTGGCGTTGCGCTGGATGAACTGGCGGCGGGCCTCGACGTCCTCGCCCATCAGGACCGAGAACAGGTCGTCGGCCTGGGCGGCGTCGTCGAGGGTGACCTGGCCGAGGACGCGGTGCTCGATGTCCATGGTGGTCACGCGCAGTTCCTCGGCGTTCATCTCGCCGAGACCCTTGAAGCGCTGGATCGAGTCCTCCTTGACACGCTTGCCGCGCTGCCTGCCCATCTCCAGCAGGGCGTCGCGCTCACGGTCGGAGTACGCGTAGTCGACCTCGTCCCGGCCCCACTTGATCTTGTAGAGCGGGGGACGGGAGAGGAACACGTGCCCGGCCTCGACCAGCGGCCGCATGAAGCGGAACAGGAAGGTCAGCAGCAGGGTGTTGATGTGCTGGCCGTCGACGTCGGCGTCCGCCATCAGGATGATCTTGTGATAGCGGAGCTTCTCGATGTCGAAGTCCTCGTGCACACCCGTGCCGAAGGCGGAGATCAGTGCCTGGATCTCCTGGTTCTGCAGGATCTTGTCGATCCTGGCCTTCTCCACGTTGAGGATCTTGCCGCGGATCGGGAGGATCGCCTGGTACTGCGGGTTGCGGCCGGACTTGGCCGAGCCGCCGGCGGAGTCACCCTCGACGATGAAGATCTCGCACTTGGTGGGGTCGTTCGACTGGCAGTCCGACAGCTTGCCCGGCAGGGACGCGCTCTCCAGCAGGCCCTTGCGGCGGGTCAGGTCACGGGCCTTGCGGGCCGCCACGCGCGCGGTGGCCGCCTGGATGCCCTTGCGGACGATGTCCGCGGCCTCGACCGGGTTGCGGTCCAGCCAGTCGTTGAGGTGCTCGTAGACCGCCTTCTGCACGAAGGTCTTGGCCTCCGTGTTGCCCAGCTTGGTCTTGGTCTGGCCCTCGAACTGCGGCTCGCTGAGCTTGACCGAGATGATCGCGGTCAGTCCCTCACGGATGTCGTCACCGGTGAGGTTGTCGTCCTTCTCCCTCAGCAGCTTCTTGTCGCGCGCGTACTTGTTGATCAGCGAGGTCAGCGCGGCACGGAAGCCCTCTTCGTGGGTACCGCCCTCGTGGGTGTGGATGATGTTCGCGAAGGAGTACACGCCCTCGCTGTAGCCGCTGTTCCACTGCATCGCGACCTCGAGGGACAGGCTCTTGTCCCGGTCCTCGGCCTCCAGGTCGATCACCGAGGGGTGGACGGCCTCTCCCTTGCGGGAGTTGAGGTACTTCACGAAGTCGACGATGCCGCCCTCGTAGTGGTACGTAACCGCCTTGACCTCGGCCTTCTCGTCCCCACCCGCCTCGTCCGCACCGCTGGTGGCCTTCGCCGACTCGCGCTCGTCGGTGAGCCTGATCGTCAGACCCTTGTTGAGGAACGCCATCTCCTGGAAGCGCCGCGACAGCGTCTCGAAGGAGTACTCGGTGGTCTCGAAGATCTCCGGGTCGGCCCAGAAGGTCACCGACGTGCCGGTCTCCTCGATCGCCTCGTGCTGGACGAGCGGGGCCGTCGGGACGCCCATTTTGTAGTCCTGCGTCCAGCGGTGGCCGTCGGTCCTGACCTCGACGGCGACCTTCATGGACAGCGCGTTGACGACGGAGACACCGACACCGTGCAGACCGCCGGAGACGGCGTAGCCGCCGCCGCCGAACTTGCCGCCCGCGTGCAGCACGGTCAGCACGACCTCGAGGGCCGGCTTGCCCTCGGAGGGCACGATGCCCACCGGGATGCCACGGCCGTTGTCGACGACGCGCACGCCGCCGTCGGCCAGGATCGTCACGTCGATGGTGTCGGCGTGGCCGGCCAGCGCCTCGTCGACCGAGTTGTCCACGACCTCGTACACCAGGTGGTGCAGACCGCGCTCACCGGTCGAGCCGATGTACATACCGGGTCGCTTGCGGACCGCGTCCAGCCCTTCGAGCACGGTGATGGCGCTGGCGTCGTAGGAGGCAGAGGCCACGGCGGGGTCTGTGACCTCGCCGCTCACGCCGGCGTCGGTGGACGGGATGTTCTCGTTGGGGTTGCCGGAATCGGCCACGAAGCGCCCTTTCTGGCACAGCACGAGCCGGGCTCGTCGGCGGGTTGCCGGAGCGGCTGCGGCATGTTGCGTTGGTAAGCCTTGATCAGCGTTGCTCAGCTTTTCCCGGACGGTCCCCACGATTGGGGCGGGATTGGCTTCCAGTCTACCGGTAGCACCGACAGTGATGGGGGTTTGCCGGTACCTGAGTCCGCATGTGCCGCCCTGAACCGGTCTCTGCCGGGTCCCGATATGCGGATGGGGGCTCAAAGGGGCTCACAGCGCCACTCAGCGCTTCGGGCCGTCAACCCTTGGCTACTGGGGGGTCAGCTCGTGATCCACGCCTGTGAACGGCCCCACGACGGCGCCACAGAGGCACCGCGCAGCGACCGCACGACGTGAGGTACGTCACCCGTAGGTGTCGCCGGGACCGGTGCTCCCCGGAGCCCTCAGCGGGCCGTAGCGGCGGGCGGGACCGGTGGGGCCGTTCACCTTGATCATCCGGACCGTGCCATGGCCCAGGTCCTCGTTGAGCCGGGCTACCAGGGTCGGGGCGAGCAGCCGCAGCTGGGTCGCCCACGCCGTCGAGTCGCACTGCACGGACAGCACGCGCTCGTCCTCGTCGTACCTCTGCGGCACACAGTGCTTGGCCAGGTCCTCGCCGACGATCTGCGGCCAGCGGCCCATGACGCCGCCCACCGCGGCCGGGGTCTCCCAGCCGCGCTCGGTGATCAGCCGGTTGATGGCGGACCCGAGCGCCATCGGGTCGCGGCCGTCCGCACGCGCGCCGGAGCGCAGACCGCCGCCGCGCCGCGCCTGCTTCTTCTGCCGCGCCGCGTCCCCCCGCGCGCGCGCCTGCTCCTTCGCGGCGCGCAACGCCACGCGCGCGAGGTCGACGCCGGAGGGCTCCGGAGACGTCTTGGGGGTGGGTTCGTCGGTGCTCATACGCGCTCCACCGTCCCGTCGGCCACCGCATAGCGGGCACCGGCCAGTACATGCGGTACGTCGTCGTCCACAGCGGCGGTGACCAGCACCTGCTCGCCGGGCGCGACCAGCTCGGCCAGCCGCTCACGGCGGCGGGCGTCCAGTTCGGCGAAGACGTCGTCCAGGATCAGCACCGGCTCGTTGCCCTCGGCGCGCAGCAGGTCGTACGAGGCCAGGCGCAGGGCGAGAGCGTAGGACCAGGACTCGCCGTGGGAGGCGTAGCCCTTGGCGGGCAGCTGACCGAGTTTGAGAACCACATCGTCCCGATGCGGTCCCACCAGGGTGACGCCCCGCTCGATCTCCTGCTTGCGCGCCTCCGAGAGGGCCGCCATCAGCTGGGCGTAGAGGTCCTCGCGTGTGTGCGCCTCACCGGGCGCGGACGCCTTGTACTCCAGCGCGACCGGACCACCGCCCGGCGCCAGCTGCTCGTACGCCTTGTCGGCCAGCGGCTGCAGCGCGGCGATCAGGTCCAGGCGCTGGGCGAGCAGCTCGGCACCCGCGCGCGCGAGGTGCTGGTCCCACACGTCGAGTGTGGACAGATCCGCCCCCACGCTCGAATCCGCTCCCGCGGGAGGTGCCCCCCTCCGCCCACCGTGCCGGCGCGCGAGCGCGGCGGTCTTCAGAAGTGTGTTGCGCTGCTTGAGCACCCGCTCGTAGTCGGAGCGCACGCCCGCCATGCGCGGGGAGCGCGCGGTGATCAGCTCGTCCAGGAACCGGCGCCGCTCACCGGGATCGCCCTTGACCAGCGCGAGGTCCTCGGGCGCGAACAGCACGGTCCGTACGATCCCCAGCACGTCCCTCGGCCTGACCTGCGAGGACCGGTTGATCCGGGCGCGGTTGGCCCGCCCGGGGTTCAGCTCCAGCTCGACCAGCTGCTGCCGCTCGCCCTGTCTGACCTGCGCCCTGATCACGGCCCGCTCGGCGCCCATGCGGACCAGGGGTGCGTCGGAGGCGACACGGTGGCTGGCGAGGGTGGCGAGATAGCCGACCGCCTCGACCAGGTTGGTCTTGCCCTGGCCGTTGGGGCCGACGAAGGCGGTGACGCCCGGATCGAGCGGGACCTCGACCCGGGCGTACGAGCGGAAGTCGGCCAGCGAAAGATGCGTGACGTGCATGGTCGTTCGCCGACCTCCCCCATGGTTGTGGATCGCGGAGCGATCCTGTGGATTACTTCTTCTCTACGGCGTGGCCGCCGAACTGGTTGCGCAGTGCGGCGATCATCTTCATCTGCGGCGAGTCCTCCTGGCGGGAGGCGAACCGCGCGAACAGCGACGCGGTGATCGCGGGAAGCGGCACCGCGTTGTCGATGGCGGCCTCCACAGTCCAGCGTCCCTCACCGGAATCCTGTGCATAACCGCGCAGCCGGCCGAGGTGCTCGTCCTCGTCCAGGGCGTTCACCGCGAGGTCCAGCAGCCACGAGCGGATGACCGTGCCCTCCTGCCAGGAGCGGAAGACCTCGCGGACGTTCTCCACGGAGTCCACCTTCTCCAGCAGCTCCCAGCCCTCGGCGTAGGCCTGCATCATGGCGTACTCGATGCCGTTGTGGACCATCTTCGCGAAGTGGCCCGCACCCACCCTGCCGGCGTGCACCGCGCCCAAGTCGCCCTCCGGCTTGAGCGCGTCGAAGACCGGCTGCGCCTTGGCGACGTTCTCGGCGTCGCCGCCGTACATCAGCGCGTACCCGTTCTGCAGGCCCCAGACGCCGCCGGAGACACCGCAGTCGACGAAACCTATGCCCTTGGCGGCCAGCTCCTCGGCGTGCCGCTCGTCGTCCGTCCAGCGGGAGTTGCCGCCGTCCACGACCACGTCGCCGGGCTCCAGCAGCTCGGCGAGCTGGTCGATCGTGGTCTGGGTGGGCTCGCCGGCCGGGACCATCACCCAGACCACGCGCGGACCGCTGAGCTTGCCCACAAGTTCTTCCAGGCTGTGGACATCCGCGAGGTCGGCGTTGCGGTCGTATCCGAGGACGGTGTGGCCGGCGCGGCGGATCCGCTCGCGCATGTTGCCGCCCATCTTGCCGAGGCCGACGAGACCGAGCTCCATCAGTTGTGTTCCTTAGGTTGCTGTGTGGCGTGTGGGGCACCTGCGTACCCGGGTCCGAGCCTAGCCCCGGACCCTCACGCACAGCTGTGGGCATACGCGCTCATACGTATGCCCTCACCTGGGGCTTTGACCTCAGCCGCTGAGACGCACCGGCATGATCAGGTACTTGTAGGCGTCGTCCGCCTCGGCGTCCAGCGCCGGCTTGCCGCTGAGCAGCGCGGGCTTGGTGGACGTCGTGAACGACAGCTGGGCCACCGGGGAGTCGATGGCGCTCAGACCGTCCAGCAGGAAGGTCGGGTTGAAGGCGATCGAGATGTCGTCGCCCTCCAGCTGGGCGTCGACCCTTTCCACAGCCTGTGCATCGTCGCTGGAGCCGGCCTCCAGGATCAGCACGCCCTGCTCGAAGCTCAGCCGCACCGGGGTGTTGCGCTCGGCGACCAGGGCCACACGCTTGACGGCCTCCACGAAGGGGGCGGTCTCGATCACGGCGACCGAGTTGAACTCCGTCGGGAACAGCGTGCGGTACTTGGGCAGGTCGCCTTCGAGCAGCCGCGTGGTCGTACGCCGGCCCGCGCCCTCGAAACCGATCAGGCCCTCGCCCGCACCCGAACCGGACAGCGCGAGGATGACGCTGTCACCGCTGGTCAGGGCCTTGGCGGTGTCCTGGAGCGTCTTGGCGGGCACCAGGGCGACCGCGGAGACGTCCGGGTTCTCCGGCTTCCACAGGAACTCGCGGACCGCGAAGCGGTAGCGGTCGGTGGAGGCCAGGGTGACCGTGTCGCCCTCGATCTCGATGCGCACACCGGTGAGGACGGGCAGCGTGTCGTCACGGCCGGCGGCGATGGCCACCTGGGACACGGCCGACGCGAAGACCTCGCCGGGGACGGTGCCCGTGGCGTTCGGCATCTGGGGCAGTGCCGGGTACTCCTCCACAGGCAGGGTGTGGAGTGTGAATCGCGAGGAGCCGCAGACCACGGTCGCCCGTACACCGTCTGTGGAAATCTCCACCGGACGGTTGGGGAGGGCGCGGGAGATGTCGGCGAGCAGGCGGCCGGAGACGAGCACCGTCCCGTCCTCCTCGACCTCGGCCTCGACGCTCACCTTCGCGGAGACCTCGTAGTCGAAGCTCGACAGGCTGAGCTGGCCGTCCTCGGCCTTCAACAGGAGGCCGGCGAGGACAGGAGCCGGCGGACGGGCCGGGAGGCTGCGTGCAGCCCACGCCACTGCCTCCGCGAGTACGTCGCGTTCCACCCGGATCTTCACCGTAAGCCGCCTCCTGCTGTTGCTACTGAGTCCTCCGACTCGGTGTCACCGCCCACTGCGGAGGGAAGGACACCGGGGACCAGTCTGACGCACCGCACTGACAGTAGGTGCCTGTCGGGGTCAAGTCGCACCGAGGGGCAGCCGGGCTCGAGACAGCGAGTTGTGCACAGGTCCCGCTTCGAAACGGATTCCCAGCTCTCTCTAGTCGGGAGTAGTAGTAGGGCCTGTGGATACCGTGGATAACCACGTTTGCCCAGCTCAGAGCAGGAATTTTGTCCACTGGTCCTGTGGGTGGAGCCGGTGGACAACCGGGGGTATCTGTGGAGAACAGAAAGTTCTGCACACACCGCCCACAGCTCGGGGGCAGTTCTCCCCAGCTGTGTCCCCAGGTTTACCCACGTTTCCCACACCCCAACCTGGCATCTTCGTGTGACGGCTTTCACTCGACGCGGTGAGAGGGTGCGTCGCGTTGCCGAACAGTGGACAGCCATGTGGAGAAGCCGGGGATCGCTGGGGACAACCAGCCCCAGCCTGTGGGCTGCCGGTGGACAACTCCGTGCACAGCCTGTGGATCTCCGCTTCGTCCACAGTCTGTGGAGATCCTTCGTCCACGATTCCACAGGCTGCTGAGCTGGGCGGACACGATTTCCCAAGGTTCCCTGTGGACGCAGTTCGGGACAACTCCGCAGTCCCCAGCATGTGGAAGGAAGAAAGTCACCAAATCTGTGGAGAGTGGCCGTAACCAGGCACTTATTCGAACACCGGGTGACTGGGGAGGAGCGGCCGAGGGGCGGGCACGGGGCGGTGGCGGGGCCGCAAACGGGCCGCGAAAGCGCGGCGGCGGGGCTGCAGCGGGCCCAGGAGGGGCCGGAAACCGGCGCCGGAGGGCCGGAAAGCGACGCCGACAGGTCGGGGGAGACGGGGCCCACGGGCCGGAGGGGCCGGTGATGCGGGTGCTGGTCGGACGAAGGCCGGCGAGCCGGAGGCCGGTGATGCCGAGGCCGGTGATGCCGAGGCCGGAGGGGGAGAGGCCGGAGGGGGAGAGCGGCGGGTGCCGGCGGGTGCCCGGGACATCGGCGGCGTAGGGGGGCACTGACGGGCGCCCGGGATGCGGAGGGGCGCCCCCCGGGATCTTCTCCCGGGGGGCGCCCTCAGCGCTGTCCTGCGGCTTGTGTCAGCCGTTCTTGATGCGGTTCGTCAGCTCGGTCACCTGGTTGTAGATCGAGCGACGCTCGGCCATCAGCGCGCGGATCTTGCGGTCGGCGTGCATGACGGTCGTGTGGTCGCGGCCGCCGAACTGCGCACCGATCTTCGGCAGCGACAGGTCGGTCAGCTCGCGGCACAGGTACATCGCGATCTGCCGGGCGGTGACCAGCGCGCGGCCGCGCGAGGTGCCGCACAGGTCCTCCACCGTCAGCCCGAAGTAGTCGGCGGTGGCCGCCATGATGGCTGTCGCCGTGATCTCCGGAGCGCTGTCCTCGCCGCCGGGGATCAGGTCCTTCAGGACGATCTCGGTCAGGCCCAGGTCCACCGGCTGCCGGTTGAGCGAGGCGAACGCCGTCACCCGGATCAGCGCGCCCTCCAGCTCACGGATGTTGCGCGAGATCCGCGAGGCGATGAACTCCAGTACCTCCGGCGGGGCGTTGAGCTGCTCCTGCACCGCCTTCTTGCGCAGGATCGCGATGCGCGTCTCCAGCTCGGGCGGCTGGACGTCGGTGATCAGGCCCCACTCGAAACGGTTCCGCAGCCGGTCCTCCAGGGTCACCAGCTGCTTGGGCGGCCGGTCGGAGGACAGGACGATCTGCTTGTTCGCGTTGTGGAGCGTGTTGAAGGTGTGGAAGAACTCCTCCTGCGTCGACTCCTTGTCCGCGAGGAACTGGATGTCGTCCACGAGCAGGATGTCCATCTCGCGGTAGCGCTTGCGGAAGCTGTCGCCCTTGCCGTCGCGGATGGAGTTGATGAACTCGTTGGTGAACTCCTCCGAGCTGACGTACCGCACGCGTGTGCCCGGGTAGAGGCTGCGCGCGTAGTGCCCGATCGCGTGCAGCAGATGCGTTTTGCCGAGCCCCGACTCCCCGTAGATGAAAAGGGGGTTGTACGCCTTCGCCGGTGCCTCGGCGACCGCCACCGCGGCCGCGTGCGCGAAGCGGTTGGAGGCGCCGATGACGAACGTGTCGAAGAGGTACTTCGGGTTCAGCCGTGCGGTCGGCTCGCCGGGGCCGCTCGCCGGTGCGGGCTGTGCGGCCAGCGGACCGGGCGCACCGCCCCCACCGGAGGACGGCAGGTCCGGGCGGGCGGGGCCGCCGCGGTGCACCGGGCCGCCGCCGGGCGGCTGTTCGGACCGCTCACGGCGGACGGGGTCGCGCTGGTCGTACTCGGCGCGCGGAGCGTCGTAGGCCGGGCGGTCGTACTCCTTCCGGGAGTCGTACTCCGGCCGGTCGTACTCCTTCCGGGAGTCGTACTCCGGGCGGTCGTACTCCGGGCGCGGGGCGTCGTACTCGCCGCGCTGCTGGTCGTACGGCGGGCGCTCGACGCCCTTCGGGCGGTAGTCCTGGGAGGGCGAGCCGTAGGTGTCCTGCCCCGAGGAGCCATAGGCGTCCTGCGACGGCGAGGCGTACGGGTCGCGCTCGGGGAAGCCGAGGCGCGGCTGCTGCCAGCTGTACTCGTCCTGCCCGGACCGCGGCCAGGCGCCGGGCTCGGGCCGCTGGTACTCGGACGGGTACGTGGGCCGGGCGGTCGGCAGCTGGTCCCCGCGGGAGCCCGGCTCGCCGCCAGGGGACGGATCGGCGGCTCGGTGGCGGCCGTAGCCCTCGTACGGTCCGGACGGCAGCTCCGGCTCCTCGTAGCGCGGCTGCGGCTGGGCAGGGGGCGCCTGCGGGGCCGGCGGCTCGCCCGCGGAGTCGTCCACGGTGATCGCGATGCGGATGGGGCGGCCGCACTCGCGGCTCAGGGTCTCGCTGACGATCGGCGCGAGACGGCCTTCCAGTACGCCCTTCGCGAATTCGTTCGGTACGGCCAGTAGAGCGGTGTCCGCGACCAGCGCCAGCGGCTGGCAGCGCCGGATCCAGTGCTCGTCCTTCGCCTCGACCCCCTGTCCGCGGCCCTCACCGAGGAGCTGCTCCAGTACTCGTGGCCACACTGCGGCAAGATCGGCAGGTACGTCAGCCACAGGGCACGCTCTCTCGCAGGTCCCACGAACGTGTGGTTCGAGGACGGGTCGGGATGAAAATCGGGTCGGGCGGGGATAAGGGAACGAATCGGAGTTCAGCCACGGTAGTCAGCGTGGTGGGTACGGTTCAAGTTGTTGTCCCCAGCCTGTGGATAGTGTCTCTCGGTGACCGCCGGTTTGACCGGATGGCGTAGCCCCGCGTACCGTAACCAGGTCGAGTTGTCGATGGCTGCTGCCGCCTGCCTCCGATGGGCACAGGTCACTTCAGGTGATTGGGAAGCGGTGCAATCGGGCGTGACGCGAGCTACTCGTGGGCGCACGGTGACAGCCAGGACGGCACCCCGCCACTACCGATTCTTTCTGGAGCCCCCGAGTGAGCAAGCGCACCTTCCAGCCGAACAACCGTCGTCGCGCGAAGACCCACGGCTTCCGCCTGCGGATGCGCACCCGCGCCGGCCGCGCGATTCTCGCGAACCGTCGTGCCAAGGGTCGCGCGAGTCTGTCCGCCTGATCCTGATCAGGTCATGACGTCGTGCTGCCTACCGAGCATCGGCTGAGGCGGCGCGAGGACTTCGCGACCGCGGTACGACGGGGTCGTCGGGCAGGCCGCCCGACCCTCGTCGTCCACCTTCGTAGCGGTGCCACGGACCCGCACGCGCCTGGGGAGAGCGCTCCCCCGACGCGTGCGGGTTTCGTCGTGAGCAAGGCCGTGGGTGGAGCGGTCGTCCGCAACACAGTGAAGCGCAGACTGCGCCACCTGATGCGTGACCGAGTCGCCCTGTTTCCCCCCGGTAGCCTGGTAGTCGTACGAGCGCTGCCCGGAGCGGGCGACGCAGACCACGCACAGCTGGCCCGAGACCTGGATGCCGCCCTGGAGCGGCTGCTGGGAGGGGGCACGCGATGAAGTACCCACTGCTGGCCCTGATCAAGCTGTACCAGTGGACGATCAGTCCATTGCTGGGTCCGGTGTGCAAGTACTACCCGTCGTGCTCTCACTACGGCTACACGGCCATCGACCGGCACGGTGCGATCAAGGGAACGGCACTCACCGCCTGGCGCATCCTCCGGTGCAACCCGTGGTCGCTCGGCGGCGTGGACCATGTTCCGCCGCGCAAGCGCCCGCGGTGGCACGAAATGCTGCGCAACGCTTGGCGCGCACGCAAGGGCGGGACCTCCGCCGCCGAACCGGCCACCGAGGAGAAGTCTCGCTCCGAGCTCTCTTCGAGCCCGGCCGCAGAGACCTCGTCCCATGCCCAAGGAGCATGATTAGTGGACACGATTGCCAGCCTCTTCAGCTTCATCACAACACCTGTTTCCTGGGTCATCGTCCAGTTCCACGCGGTGTACGGCGCCATCTTCGGCCCTGACACCGGATGGGCCTGGGGCCTGTCCATCGTGTCCTTGGTGATCCTGATCCGTATCTGCCTGATCCCGCTCTTCGTGAAGCAGATCAAGGCGACCCGGGCCATGCAGACGCTGCAGCCCGAGATGAAGAAGATCCAGGAGCGCTACAAGAGCGACAAGCAGCGTCAGTCCGAAGAGATGATGAAGCTGTACAAGGAGTCGGGCACCAACCCGCTCTCCTCGTGCCTTCCCATCCTGGCGCAGTCCCCGTTCTTCTTCGCCCTGTACCACGTGCTCAACGGCATCGCGTCGGGCCAGACCATCGGCGTCATCAACGAGTCGCTGCTGGAGAGTGCCCGTAAGGCACACATCTTCGGGGCTCCGCTCGCCGCGAAGTTCAAGGACGGCGCCGACACGATCCACGCCCTGGGCGCCTCGGTCACCGACGTGCGCGTGGTGACCGTGGTCATGATCGTCCTGATGTCTGCGTCGCAGTTCTACACGCAGCGCCAGCTGATGACGAAGAACGTCGACACCACGGTGAAGACGCCGTTCATGCAGCAGCAGAAGATGCTGATGTACGTCTTCCCCATCATGTTCGCCGTCTTCGGTATCAACTTCCCGGTCGGTGTCCTCGTCTACTGGCTGACCACCAACGTGTGGACCATGGGTCAGCAGATGTACGTCATCCACAACAACCCGACCCCGGGTTCCAAGGCCCAGGCCGCCTACCTGGAGCGCCTCACCAAGCACATCACGCAGCACGGCAAGGTCAGCCGCCGGAGCGAGAAGACCATCGTCAAGGCGATCGTCACCAAGGGCCGTGACCGCAACGAGTTCGAGCGCAAGTTCATCAACGGCCTGACCAAGGCGGGCCTCGCGGCCCAGGCCGACGGCACCGTTGTGAAGGGCGAGAGCCAGGCGGTGGCGCAGGCAGAGGACGGTACGACCACCACTGCCACCGCTCCTCGGCGCCAGCAGCCCAAGCGCCAGAGCAAGGCCCAGCGCCAGTCCGGTGTGTCCAAGCAGGAGGACGACGACCAGCCGCCCACCTCGCTGGAGAAGTCCGACGAGCCACAGGACGCCAAGCCCGCCGCTGCCAAGCAGCCCCAGAAGCCCGGCTCCGGCACCCGCAGCAAGGCCCAGTCCGGCCAGCGCAAGGGTGGCCCGCAGCGGCCCAAGTCCCCGTCCAAGAAGTAAGAAGGAGCCCATCCCGTGACGGAAGGCACCACCTCCGCCGCTGCCGAGGGTGCAGACACCCTCACCCGCCTGGAGCAGGAGGGTGAGATCGCGGCGGACTATCTGGAGGGTCTGCTGGACATCGCCGACCTCGACGGCGACATCGACATGGACGTCGAGGCCGATCGCGCCTCCGTGTCGATCATCAGCGACAGCGGCAGCCGTGACCTGCAGAAGTTGGTCGGGCGGGACGGCGAGGTGCTGGAGGCGCTCCAGGAGCTCACGCGCCTTGCCGTGCACCGGGAGACCGGCGACCGCAGCCGGCTGATGCTGGACATCGCGGGCTACCGGGCCAAGAAGCGCACCGAGCTTTCCGAGCTGGGTGCCAAGGCCGCCGCCGACGTCAAGAACACCGGCGAACCCGTGAAGCTCAAGCCGATGACCCCGTTCGAGCGCAAGGTCGTGCACGACGCGGTCAAGGCTGCCGGACTGCGCAGCGAGTCCGAGGGCGAGGAGCCGCAGCGGTTCGTCGTCGTGCTGCCCGCCTGATCGGACACACACGTTTCACCGGCCCCGTCTGTTGAGCAGACGGGGCCGAACTTTGTCAGCCTGGTAGTTCTGGTGGCCGGTGCGCGAAGCGCCGGCGCTGTACGGAAGGACGGTCCCCGTGACGGAGGCAGCGGAGCTTCCCCCCGCGCCCGAGCAGGCTCGGGAAGTGTTTGGTGATCGCTTCGCCGATGCGGTCCGCTATGCGGAGCTGCTTGCCGAGGCGGGCGTGCAGCGTGGGCTGATCGGCCCGCGCGAGGTGCCCCGCCTGTGGGAGCGGCACCTGCTGAACTGCGCGGTCCTCTCGGAGGCGGTCCCCGAGGGGGTGACCGTGTGCGACGTCGGCTCGGGCGCCGGCCTGCCGGGCATTCCGCTGGCCCTGGTCCGGGACGACCTGAACATCACCCTGCTGGAGCCCCTGCTGCGGCGCACCACCTTCCTCACCGAGGTGGTCGAGCTGTTGGGCCTGGATCACGTCACCGTGGTGCGGGGCCGGGCCGAGGAGGTCATGGGCAAGCTGCAGCCGGTGCATGTGGTGACGGCCCGTGCCGTGGCCCCGCTGGACCGGCTCGCCACCTGGGGCATTCCGTTGCTGCGCCCCTACGGCGAGATGCTCGCGCTCAAGGGTGACACCGCCGAGGAGGAGCTGAAGGCGGCGGCGACCGCACTCAGCAAGCTCGGTGCGGTGTCGACATCCATCCTGCACGTGGGCGAGGGCGTGGTGGATCCCCCGTCCACGGTCGTACGGGTCGAGGTGGGCGAGAGCCCGGGCGGTGTGCGTTTCGCCGCCAAGCGGGCCAAGGCGGCACGGACGGGGCGGGTGCGCCGACGCCGCTGACGCTTGAGAGCGACGTCTCTGATCCGTCCTGACGACGAGACGTACTCCACACAAGCTGCCAAACCTACGCGAGCCGGAGTGTCGCGAGGGTCCGGTCGCTGTCGCTGTGCATCGTGTTTCACGTGAAACGTCGATCACTGCTGCACGGCATCATCAGTCGTGGCCGCGCTGCGGCCGAACCGCGTGACCGCAAGCCTCTCGGGTCACTCGGAGAGGCATCAGAGTTGTCCACAGAGGTGGATTTCTCCACAGAACAACAGGCCTCACTGGTTCACGACCCCGAAGGCATGGGAGGCTCTGTTCATTGCGAGCCTGAAGTCGAGGAGAGTGAATCCTTGCGGTCCGACGCCAACATCGCGGGACCGATGACCGATCCGGTCCCCGGTCCCCGTACCGAGTCGTTGGGGACGGATGTTTCACGTGAAACACCGTCCCCCATGGACGACACTCCCATCGGTCGTGCTGCCCAACTGGCGGTGGAGGCTCTGGGCCGCGCCGGCGAAGGGCTGCCGCGACCCGAGCAGACCCGAGTCATCGTGGTCGCCAACCAGAAGGGCGGCGTCGGCAAGACGACGACGACCGTCAACCTTGCCGCTTCGCTGGCTCTGCACGGCGGCCGCGTCCTGGTGATCGACCTCGACCCGCAGGGCAACGCGTCCACGGCGCTGGGGATCGACCATCACGCCGAGGTTCCCTCCATCTATGACGTGTTGGTGGAGAGCAAGCCTCTCGCCGAGGTCGTCCAGCCCGTCCCTGATGTCGAAGGCCTCTTCTGCGCCCCCGCCACCATCGATCTCGCCGGTGCGGAGATCGAGCTGGTGTCCCTGGTGGCCCGGGAGAGCCGGCTGCAGCGCGCCATCCAGGCGTACGAGCAGCCGTTGGACTACATCCTCATCGACTGCCCGCCGTCGCTGGGTCTGTTGACGGTCAACGCACTTGTCGCGGGCCAGGAGGTCCTCATCCCCATCCAGTGCGAGTACTACGCGCTGGAGGGCCTGGGCCAATTGCTGCGCAATGTCGACCTCGTGCGGGGCCACCTCAACCCCACCCTGCATGTGTCGACCATCCTGCTCACCATGTACGACGGCCGGACGCGTCTCGCCTCGCAGGTCGCCGAAGAGGTGCGCACCCACTTCGGCGACGAGGTGCTGCGGACGAGCATCCCTCGCTCGGTCCGTATCTCCGAGGCGCCGAGCTACGGGCAGACGGTGCTGACCTACGATCCTGGATCGAGCGGCGCCCTCTCGTATCTTGAGGCGGCCCGAGAAATCGCGCTGAGGGGCATCGGCGTCAGCTACGACGCGACCCAGGCCCACATCGGTGCCCAGAACGACCCGAACATGGTGGAGGGGATCCAGTGAGCGAGCGACGGAGGGGGTTGGGCCGTGGACTCGGCGCACTGATCCCTGCTGCCCCGACCGAGAAGAACCCCGCTCCGGCCGCGATGGGGAGTGGAGCGTCCCTGTCCCCGGCAGCGGTCCCGGTGCTGACGACCGACCGCGGGGTGGCCGCGGCGAAGGTGGCCACGCTGCCGCCTGTGTCCCATGAAACCGAGGAGCCCTTGGTGAGCCCCGTGGTGGAGGCTCCCGAGGCTCCGGTGGGCGCTCACTTCGCCGAGCTGCCTCTGGACTCCATCACGCCGAACCCGCGCCAGCCGCGTGAGGTCTTCGACGAGGACGCCCTCCAGGAGCTGGTCACCTCCATCCAGGAGGTCGGTCTCCTCCAGCCCGTCGTCGTACGGCAGCTGGGTCCCGCCCGCTACGAGCTGATCATGGGTGAGCGCCGCTGGCGGGCCTGTCGCGAGGCCGGCCTGGAGGCCATCCCGGCGATCGTCCGGGCCACCGACGACGAGAAGCTCCTTCTGGACGCCCTGCTGGAGAACCTGCACCGGGCGCAGCTGAACCCGCTGGAAGAGGCGGCCGCCTACGACCAGCTGCTGAAGGACTTCAACTGCACGCACGACCAGCTGGCGGACCGCATCGGGCGCTCTCGCCCGCAGGTCTCCAACACCCTGCGACTGCTGAAGCTGTCGCCGGCGGTCCAGCGGAGGGTCGCCGCCGGGGTCCTGTCCGCCGGGCATGCCCGGGCCCTGCTGTCCGTCGAGGACTCGGAGGAGCAGGACCGGCTGGCCCATCGGATCGTGGCCGAGGGCCTCTCGGTACGAGCCGTCGAGGAGATCGTGACCCTCATGGGCTCGCGGCCTCAGACGCCCCAGCGGTCCAAGGGACCGCGCGCCGGTGCCCGGGTCTCCCCGGCTCTGAGCGAACTGGCCACTCGGCTGTCGGACCGCTTCGAGACCCGGGTGAAGGTCGATCTCGGGCAGAAGAAGGGCAAGATCACCGTCGAGTTCGCCTCCATGGAGGACCTTGAGCGGATCCTCGGCTCTCTCGCCCCGGGCGAGGGGCCGGTTCTCCAGCAGGGTCTCCACGACAGCGAGTCCGAGGAGCAGGACGACTGATCCTCCGGCGGTCCCGTCGGAGGGTGCAAGGGAGCGGATCGTGTCCGGTGCGTACCGGAAGACGGTCCGCTCTTTGCTTTGAGGCGCTATCGAGGGAATCGCATCGTGGATACGATGCGGATGGGGTATGGCGCATCCACCTGGCAGATCTCTGAGTGGGGAGCAGGGGCCATGCGATCGATGAGCCGCACCGGACTGGTGAGCGCGGGTCTGGGCCTGGGGGCCGTCGGCGGATTCGTCGGCAGCCTGCTCAGGGAACGAAGTGCTCTGACGGCCGCTCGCGACGCGGCGGGCGAAGGAAGCGAGGAACAGCCTTCATGGGGCGCCGGCTCGTACCGCTCACGCTGGACAACCTTCAGGACCTTCCCAACCGCTGTCGCTCGTGCGTCTTCTGGGAACTCGACCCCGTCAGCGGCGAAGCCGCGATAACGGCGGGCACCTCCGCGCTCGAGAAGGAGTCGTGGATCTCCGCCGTTCTGCTGGACTGGGGATCATGCGGCCGAGTGGTCTACGTCGATGACGTCCCTGTTGGCTTCGTGCTCTACGCGCCGCCTGCTTACGTGCCACGCTCCACGGCATTCCCCACGAGCCCGGTCTCCCCGGATGCCGTCCAGCTGATGACGGCGTTCATCATGCCCGGCTATCAGGGGCAAGGGCTGGGCCGGGTGATGGTCCAGACGGTCGCCAAGGACTTGTTGCGCCGGGGCTTCAAGGCGATCGAGGCGTTCGGTGACGCCCGCTGGAAGGAGCCCGCCTGTCTGCTCCCCGCCGACCATCTCCTGGCCGTGGGTTTCAAGACGGTCCGGCAGCACCCCACACATCCCCGTCTGCGGCTGGATCTGCGCTCTACGCTCTCCTGGAAGGAAGACGTGGAACATGCCCTGGACCGGCTCCTGGGGGCCGTCCAGAAGGAACCGGCGCTGCGTCCGCTGTAGCGGGGGACATCAGCCGAGGACCTCATGCACCTCATGCAAATGGGCCAACCCGCAGGGGTTGGCCCATTCGTGTTTCACGTGAAACATGTGCCGTCCGCTCGACGGCGTTGCACGACTACTCGGCGATGAACGCTTCGAGGTCGCGCACGATGGCGGCCTTCGGCTTGGCACCGACGATCGTCTTTGCGACCTCGCCACCCTGGTAGACGTTCAGGGTCGGGATGGACATGACGCCGTACTTGGCGGCCGTGTCCGGGTTCTCGTCGATGTTGAGCTTGACGATCTCGATCTTGTCGCCGTACTCGGCGGCGATCGCCTCGAGCGACGGGGCGATCTGGCGGCACGGACCGCACCAGGCGGCCCAGAAGTCCACCAGGACAGGCTTGTCGCTCTTGAGGACGTCCTGCTCAAAGGAGGCGTCGGTCACTTGCTTCAGGGTGCCGGCCACGGCGGGCTCCTTAACTTGGTCGTACGGTGGGGCGGGGAACGAGAGGGGTCAGACGGTGACGATCGTCTCGGCTCAGGCGTTGGCCTCGTCCGCGAGAGCGGAGAGCAAGCGCTCGGCGTCGAGGGCGGCGGAGCAGCCGGTGCCGGCCGCGGTGATCGCCTGCCGGTAGGTGTGGTCGACCACGTCGCCGGCGGCGAAGACACCGGTCAGGTTGGTGCGGGTGGACGGAGAAGCGACCTTCAGGTAGCCCTCCTCGTCCAGGTCCAGCTGGCCCTTGAACAGCTCGGTGCGCGGGTCGTGGCCGATGGCAATGAACAGACCCGTCACGGCCAACTCCGACAGCTCGCCCGTCTTGACGTTGCGCAGCTTGAGAGAGGCGAGCTTCTGGTCGCCCTGGATCTCGGCGACCTCGCTGTGCCAGGCGAACTTGATCTTCGGGTCGGCAAAGGCACGCTCCTGCATCGCCTTGGAGGCGCGCAGGCTGTCACGGCGGTGGACGATGGTCACGGACTTGGCGAACCGGGAGAGGAAGGTGGCCTCCTCCATCGCGGTGTCGCCGCCGCCGATCACGGCGATGTCCTGGTCCTTGAAGAAGAACCCGTCACAGGTGGCGCACCAGGAGACACCGCGGCCGGAGAGGGCGTCCTCGTTCGGCAGGCCGAGCTTGCGGTGCTGCGAGCCGGTGGTGACGATGACGGCCTTCGCCCGGTGGACCGTGCCCGCGGTGTCGGTGACGGTCTTGATCTCACCGGTCAGATCGACGGAGACGATGTCGTCCGGGATCAGCTCGGCGCCGAAGCGCTCTGCCTGCGCCCGCATGTTGTCCATCAGATCGGGACCCATGATGCCGTCGCGGAAGCCCGGGAAGTTCTCCACCTCAGTGGTGTTCATCAGCGCGCCACCGGCGGTGACGGCGCCCTCGAAGACCAGAGGCTTCAGCGACGCGCGCGCGGTGTAGAGCGCCGCCGTGTAGCCTGCGGGCCCTGAGCCGATGATGATCACGTTACGGACGTCGCTCACGGCTTGATTCCTCGTCTCTGGTCTGTTCAGTCGACCGGTGGGAGCCCCTTTCAGAACTCTCACCCCACCCAACGGATCCTACGGGGCGCGCATTCCCGGTGTGTCCGGGCACACGGGGATCGCACACGGTACGGATGACCGCGCAGAGGCAGACGAATCCTTCTTCGGACTCAGGACCGAGAGAAGGACTGTTTGAGGAGGACCTTGCCGGCGGAGGCGGGCTGCTGATGGACGCAGGCCGCGTCGACGACATACGCCGTGACCCGGGTGGTGTCGTCGGCGTCGGGCAGCACGACGAGATAGGCGCTCTTGCCGGCGTAGGTGCCTGTCTTGGCGCCGAGGACGTCGTCACCGCCGTTGATCGCCTGCCGGACACAGTCGGGAACCGAGGGCTGGGTCTGGATGAGGGTGTTCGCGCTCTGGGTCGACGCGGGGCTGTTCTGCTCGGAATCGACCCCCGATCGCGGCCGCCCGCTGTCGGACCCGCGGTGCGTGTCCTTCTTCGTGGCGAGCAGACCCTTCACCTGGCTCTGCACGCTGTCCCCGGAGAAGGCAGTCGCGGACGCCGACGATGTACCGGGTGCTGCCCTGTCGGAGCCGTCACTGCCGAGCGACTGCAGGACCAGGGACCCGGCTCCCAGGAAGGCAGCGGTGAGGACAGCGCCCAGGACGACAGACCTGCGACGCCGCCCTCGCTCGCGGCCCTTCCGTCCCGGACCGGTCGACGCGTGCGGGCGCCCGGCGGGGCGATCCGACGGGACAGATGTTTCACGTGAAACACGACCGCCGGTGTCCTCGCCGTCCGCGTCATCGGACCCGGAGACCAGGACTGGCACGTCCAGGGCCTCAGGAGAGGCGGCGGCCGGCAGTGCTTCGGCAGCGAGGGCGGCGTCGATACGCCCGACGATGTCCGCCGGCATCCGTGGCGGGGCCGGCACGGCGCCAAGCAGCCCCCGGATCTCCTCCAGGGAGGCATGGGCATCCGCACACAGCTCGCACTCTTCCAGATGGCGCCGTACATCAGCGCTGCGATCCGGTGGGAGGAGGCCTTCGGTGAGGTCGGAGATCTCGGCGACGTCCGGGTGCCCGGCCGTGTCTGTCGAGGAAGTCACGCTCGCCCACCTCCGCCCTTCACTACAGCTGAATCGCTCGGACCCGTACCAGCGGGACCTCTGTCATGCGGCCCCGTCGCAGGTGGGACGGATGTCCCCTGCACCCGGTTCCGTCCCGGCCCGGGTTCTTTTTCGTCGCCTGTGCTTCCGGGCCGCAGATGGGTGAGCAGGGGAAGGAGTCTGGCTCTGCCTCGGGCACACCGGCTCTTCACCGTCCCCGTGGGCACATCAAGGATCCGAGCGGCTTCGGCCACGGGGTATCCCTGCATGTCCACGAGGACCAGGGCCGCACGCTGCTCATACGGGAGCGTGCCGAGCGCCTCCAGGAGCTGCCGGTGCAGATCGTTCCGCTCGGCGGGTGCGGAAGCCGACTCGTGCGGCTCCAGCAGCTGCTCCAGCCGCTCGGTGTCGTCCACCGGAGCGGTCTTCCGCGATGCCGCTTTTCGCGCCCGGTCCAGGCAGGCATTCACCGTGATCCGGTGCAGCCAGGTCGTGACGGCCGACTGCCCCCGGAAGGTATGGGCAGCCCGGTAGGCCGACACCAACGCATCCTGAACGGCGTCAGCGGCCTCCTCCCGGTCCCCCAGCGTCCGCAGGGCAACCGCCCAGAGCCGGTCCCGATGCCGCCGCACAATCTCACCGAATGCATCGGGGTCGCCTTCTACATGGCGGGCGAGCAGGTCCTGGTCGCTCACTCCGTCGTATCCGGCGTCCTCTGCCATCTGTCCCCTCCGGGTCGGGTGAGACGTCAGCCCGTGAACCGCACTTCGCTGATGGCCTGCTTGTAGCCTGCGCCGGCGTATGCGGCCGAGTCCGACCCCGAGTACGGTACGGCGGTCAGCCATACGAGGACGTACTGCGTCTTCACTGACTTGGTGAGCTTCACCGTAGCGGTCGTGTCCGCCGTTTGGACGCTGCCGATCTTGTCCATGGAGTCCAGCGAAGCAGGCGTCAGCGAGTCGGCCGCGTACAGCTCGACCGTCGTGTGATTGCCCCCGTAACGAAGGCCGATCGTGGCGGTGCTGAGGTTCTTTGCCGATCCGAGGTCATAGACGATGCCAACGCCCGGCTTGTAGGGCGCGATCGGAGGACCTTCGGTGAAGGTCTTGGTCCTCCAGTACGTCGAGCCATCGCCGTCGTGGGTCTTGTCGACGTCGTTGGGGTGCTGGGCATCTCCCTTGGCGACGAACTCCTGAGCTTTCTGGATCCCTATCGGCGTCGGCTTCGGCCTCGTGTCGTTCTTGTCGCCGCCGTCCTGTGTATGCGTGTTGTTGGTGTCGTCCGACTTGTCACTTTGGTCCATCAGCGCGTCCGCCAGTTGCCAGCTGCCCAGGCCCAGCGCGGCGATGAGCAGCGCCGAGACCGTCCACTTCAGGACCTTGCCTGTGCGGCTCTGCAGCGGAGGCGGCGGGGTCGCCAGCGGCTGCGTGACACCGGGGCCGGGCCCGGGGCGACCGTAGGTGCCCTGCTGGTACGTCGTGCGCTGGTACTCCGGCGGGGCCGTGAACGACGGCTCCGGCGGGCGGATGCGGGGCATCTCACCGATCGCCTTCACCAGCTCCTCCGGCGTGGTGCACGGAGCCTCGTGGCGGGACGCGGTGGCCCCGTCGTTGACGAGGGCACGCATGGCGAGTTCGGACAGGCCGCGGTGGATACCGGCGCGCACCTGGTCGGGTGCGATCAGCCCGATGTGCTTGGGCAGGCCGGACAGGCCGTAGGCGTCGTTCTCGTACGGCCAGCGCTGGGTCAGCGCCGCGTACAGCAGGGCGCCGATCGACTCGGTGTCGGTGCGCTGCGGGGTGTCGGAGTTGATGCCGCGCAGCGCCGCGTTCACGGCGAGGCCACGGATGCGCCACTGGCCGGTCGAGGCGCGCAGTACGGCGTTCGGGTTCAGCCGCAGATGGGCGAGGCCCTCGCGGTGTGCGGCGGCCATGGCGGAGGCGACCTGACTCACCATCTGGTAGGCGTCGTGCGGCTCCATGGGGCCGGCCGCCAGCAGCGTGGTCAGCTCGGTGGCGTCGGGCAGCCATTCGTGCACGACATAGACGAGGTCGTTCTCCTCGACGGCGTCCAGAACCTGGACGAAGCGTGGATCGCCGAGCAGCGCGGAGGAACGGGCGGCGGCCAGTACCGACCGGGCCCGTGCATGGTCCGCGGGCAGGGTGTGGACGCCGACGGCGCGACGGAGCTTCTCGTCGACCGCACGCCAACTGCTGAATCCGTCCAGACGGGTGACGCACTCCTCGAGACGGTAGCGTCTGGCGAGTTTGTGACCGCTGTGCAGTTCTGGAGGCGAGGCCTTCTTCCGTGGACCTTCCGTCCCGGGGCTCCCCTGCGCCTCCTTGCTGTCCGTGTCACGCTCCGGGTTCTGGGCCACCCCGTCGGCCGTGGACTGGTCCGCCTTGGCGGTCAGCGGCTTGTCGCCGCTGTTGTCTGCCACGTCGACGGCAGCCGTGCTCCGATCCGCCACCGTCGTCCCTGCCTCCCCATCCGTTGCACGCTGTCCGACGCCGAAACCAATTGTGCCCACAGTCCGGCGCTATGCACGACACACAGCTGCGGACGATGGTTGTGCGCCTACCCCCACCTCAGCGCCCCAGACGCCCGCGCACCATTCCCACGAGCGAATTGAGCTCCTCGATCCGCATCCGGCGCGCGGCCACGAAGAAGACTCCGAGCAGCACCGCTCCGCCGACGAGCAGCGCGGCGAAGGAGCCGACGACGCCCTGGCCGAGGGTGTGTCCGATGCCGTAGCAGGCCGCGCCGCTGAGCAGGGCCGCCGGCACCGACGCGATTCCGAGCCGAGCATAGGTCCGCAGCACCCGGGTGCCGTCCAGGTCACCGCCGAGCCGCTTGCGCAGCCGCTGCCAGGCGATGCCCACTCCGATGGCGTAGGCGAGGCCGTATGCGGCCGCCATGCCTGCCACCGCCCAGCGGGACGGCAACAGGAAGTAGCAGAGCAGGGACGCGCTCGCGTTCACCGCTGCCACGATCACGGTGTTGTAGAAGGGCGTGCGGGTGTCCTCGTAGGCGTAGAAGGCGCGCAGGACGACGTACTGGACGGAGTACGGGATCAGGCCGAGGGCGAAGGCCATCAGCATGTAGCCCATGTTCACGGCCGAGCTGGTGCCGGCCGATCCGAAGATCAGCGTGCACATCGGGATGCCCAGTGCGAGAAAGCCGAAGGAGATGGGCACGATGGCGACGGCAGTGGTGCGCAGGCCCTGGGAGATGTCGTCCCGGACGGCCCCGCTGTCGCCCTCGGCGGCCGACCGCGAGATGCGCGGCAGCAGTGCGGCCATGAGGGACACCGTGATGATGGCCTGCGGGAGGCCCCAGATCAGCTGGGCGTTGGCATAGGCGGCGAAGCCGGTGCCCTTGACGCCGGAGTCGTCACCGGCGGCGGTGGACAGCTGGGTCACGACCATGGCGCCCACCTGGTTGGCGAGAACGAACAGGATCGTCCACTTGGCGAGCATCGCGGCCTTGCCCAGGCCGTGGCCCCTCCAGTCGAACCGCAGCCGGATCCGGAATCCGGTCTCGCGCAGGTAGGGGATCATCGCGAGGGCCTGTACGACCAGACCGAGCAGTACACCTACACCGAGCAGTCGCTGACCCTGCGGAGGGATGCTGGCGACGTCCAGGTGGGAGTTGGCCGCGGTGCCGTAGACCCAGATGAACGCGCCGAGCGAGACGATGATGACGATGTTGTTCAGGACAGGGGTCCACATCATCGCGCCGAACTTCCCGCGCGCGTTGAGGATCTGACCCATCACCACGTGGATGCCCATGAAGAAGATCGAGGGCAGGAAGTAGCGGGTGAAGGTGACCGCGACGTCGTTGGCCGCCGGGTCGTCGGCGATGGTGGGGGACAGCATCCGCACCAGCAACGGCGCCGCGAACATCGCAAGACCGGTCAGCGCGGCCAGGGCCACCATCACGAGGGTCAGCAGCCGGTTGGCGAAAGCCTCGCCGCCGTCTTCGTCCTCCTTCATGGACCGCACCAGCTGCGGCACGAAGACGGAGTTGAGACCACCACCGACGGTGAGGATGTAGATCATCGTCGGCAGCTGGTAGGCCACCTGGAAGGAGTCGGCGAGGAAACCGAGACCCAGTGCGGCGGCGATCAGCGCGGAGCGGACGAAACCGGTGAGCCGGGAGACCATCGTGCCCGCCGCCATGACGGCGCTGGACTTCAGCAGCCCGGAGGCACGCCCGCCCTTCTTCGCGGCCGGAGCCGCGGGCGCGGCAGCCTGGGCGGGCCCGGACGGACCGGCCGGCTCGGGGACCGTGGCCGGGGCCGGCACGGGGGGCTGCGCCGGGTTTCCGCCGATGGGAGGACCCGCCTGGATGGGGGTCTCGGTGTACTGGTTCACCGGCTGGGGGCTCTGAGTGTTCGGCGGCGCCGGGTACGGGCCCATGGGGCCCTGCTCGGCGCTCGGTGCGGCAACCGGGCCGGAGAAGGCCGCGGGGTCCATCGGAGCGGCCCCGCCAACCTGCTGCTGGTCCCGGAAGAGGTGGGCGAAGGCGTCCGGCTCGTGGTACTCCTCGCCGGAGTGCGAGACCAGGTCGTCCACGCCCACGAACTGGGTCGTACGCGGGTCGTCACCGTACGGCAGATGCTGGGTGGTGCCCTCCGGCTCCGGCGCCGGGGTCTGCGCCCACACGCGCGGGTCGGGGGCATACGGCGACTGCGCCGGAGGGGCGTACAGCGGCTGCTGCTGCTCGTGGGTGCCCGGAGGGGGCGGGGGGTGGGCGGCACGGTCGTAGAGCGCCTCGGCGACCGGGTCCTGGGCGGTCAGATCGTGCGCCCGATAGGGGTCCTGGTCGTAGGCGTCCTGGAGGTACATGTCCGCCGCGTGCTGCGGCGGCACCTGGCCGGGCTCGGGCGCCGGCTCGGGGTAGCCCGAGCCGGCCGCGCCCTGGCCGCGGTCACCGTCGTACGGCGCGTTCATGGTTACCCCACCTCATCGTCCCGGGCCACACCGGCCACGACATCGCTCAACGGTCCACTCTCTCACCCGTCCCGGACGGGTCGGCGCTTTCCGGTGCGGTGTCCGGTGCAGGGTCACTCGCCTGCTCCGGGTCGTCTGCCCCGGAGGGGGCATCGGACTCCTCCGGGAGACGGTCCCCGGGGGCGCCGGGGTTCCCAGGCTCGTCGCCGGGGCCCTCCCCCGCGGCGTCGGGGCCGTCGTCCTCTGCCTGGCGGGCGGCCGCGCGCTTGCGCTGCGTGTACATACGGAAGCCTGCGAGGACGAGCAGCAGCACGCCGCCGCCGATGACCAGCATGACGGTGGGTGTGACCTCGGTGACCTTCACGTCGAAACTGACCGCGTCGCCGTACTCCAGGCCGTCTTCGGTGTACAGCTGGGCGATGACCGTGACCCGGCCGTTGGCGTTGGCCGAAGTGGTGAACTTCACGGACTGGCTGTGCCCGCCGGAGACCTCGACCGGCTGCTCGTAATAGGCCTTGCCACCGATCTTGAGGCGGGTCGGCTGCGTCGAGGTGAGCCGCAGAACCAGGTGGCTCACGGGCTGGACGAGGTTGTTCTGGACGGTCACCGGGATGGTGGCGCTGCGCCCGGAGAGCTTGGTCTCGGACTTGTCGATCAGCTTGACCTGGTCGGCGAGCTCGTCGAGCCAGGTCTCCACGTCGCCCCGGAAGCTGTCCGCCTCCGAGCTGCGGCCTCGCCACGACGTGGACATCTCACGGTTTATGGCCCGCCCGAACGGGGTGACCACGCGGGACTGGTCGCTGAGGATCACCTTGAAGTTGTCGAGCTTGTCCTGCGTGCGCGCGATCTGCTCGAAGGCCGTCCTCGGCAGCTCCTGCTTGCGCAGCGAGGAGGGGTACGCGGACGTGGAGGGGATGCGCGTGGTGGCATCCGGGTCCGGCTTGGCCTTGGCAGCCGCGGTGAGGTTCTGCGACTGCGACCAGGTCCCGCCCTGGAGCGCGTTCACCGCCGCCGCCATGGCCTGAGCCTGGCTGGCCGACGGCATGCGCTGCGGGGCGACGAGGATGCTGCGCTGCTCGTCCGTCTGCGCGTTCACTTCCAGGCTCTGGGCCAGGAACTCCTGCACGGCCAGCGTGGCCGAGTCCGCCTTGGTCAGATCGCCCTCGAAGGCCGTGGACAGCCGTGCGTCGGCCACGACCGCCGTCGTACCGCCGCCGACCGGGCGGGCGGTGGAGGGGGTGTAGGACAGCCCGGCGGTCTCCTGGAGGCTGTCGCTGCGGGCGATCACCCGGTCGGCACCCGCAGAGGTGGCGACCTTCATGATCGACGGGTCTACGGCGCCTTCAACGGGCCACGCGAAGTCGGTGCTCGGTGTGACATGCAGCACGGTCTTCACGGTGGTGGCGGCGACGTCGGTGGCGTCCTTGAGATGGCTGAGCGAGCCGGTGACGCTGGTGCCGTTGTGGGCGAGCGAGGCGAGGTCGGGGTCTGCGAAGGGCAGCGCGACGACTTCCTTGCCCGCTACGGCCTTCTGCAGGGCCGCCAGCCACTGCTTGGCGACCGCCTGGTGGGTGCCGGCCGTCGTGGTGCCGCCGTCGCCCTGGATCCGGTAGCTGCCCGCCATCGCGTCCACGGACGCCAGCAGGTCCGGGTCGATCACCCAGGTGACGTCGAGATCCTTGCCCAGCTCCAGCATCTGCGCCAGCCGGCCGCCCGGGGCGATCTCCTTGGCCAGGTCGTCGTTGAGGAAGACCGGCGTCTGCAGCTCGCCGGCGCCCGTCCTGGCCGTCATGTGGACCGTGGAGATCAGCGGCCACAGGAATGTCGTCTTCGTCTTCGTGTCGGCGTCGGACGGCTGCCACGGCAGGAACGTCCGCTGGATGCCGAGCACCCGGTCCCACGGCTGTGCGGCCGTCTGGCCGGACAGGGAGACCCCGAACTCGTAGACGCCGTCCTCGCCCAGGTCCAGCTTGTCCACCGGGACCGAGATGCTGAAGTGCTCAGCGATGCCAGGGGCCAGCTTCGAGAACTCCTCCTCGTACTTTCCGCCGATTTCGGAGCCGGTGCCGGTCCGGAGGTCGGCGGGGTGCTGTGCGAGGGCGTCGATCGCCGAGCGCGTGTTCAGCATGGGACCCACCCGCAGGCCCACGTGGGCGTCCGTGACGGTCCGCTTGCCGTTGTTGGTCACCGTGCCGGACACGGTCAGCGTGTCCCCGTCCGTGGGGGCGCTGGGGCTGAGCGAGTCCAGGGCGACGGACACCGTGTCGGAGGAGGCTGCCTGCGCCGACCCCGCGGCGGGCAGCTGGAGGAGTCCGGCCAGCAGAGGCGCCCCGGCGAGCAGTGCTCCGGTGCGCCTCAACCACCGGCGCACGGGTGAGGCACTGGTCCCCTGGAAGTCAGCCGCCTCGGCCACGCGCTCGCCCGTCCCTCGTCGTCGTCAGTGGTCGTCGGAATGTGCGTCCACGCATGGTAACGATGCGCGCTGAGGGGAAGTGCCGCGGTCCGCTCGACAAGATCGGGGAACAGCGGCGACCCGTCCTCTATATCCAGTATCGAGGGGAGAACCGTCGTACGCCGCAAGCGCAGTGCTTGTGTGGGTATGACGGGAGCCGTCCGCGCCCCTAATCGAGGCGCCCCGGGCGGCCGGGGCCACGTACCCTCTTTTGTTGTGCCGAACGCCAACGATGACAATCCCTCTGCCCTGAGCCAGGCGCAGCAGCGCGCTGTGAGCGAGCTGCTACGGGTGGCACCCGTAGCCGACGACCTCGCCCGCCGCTTCCAGGAGGCCGGGTTCTCGCTCGCCCTGGTGGGCGGCTCGGTCCGCGACGCGCTGCTCGGCCGGCTCGGCAACGACCTGGACTTCACCACCGACGCGCACCCCGAGGACGTACTGAAGATCGTGCGTCCATGGGCGGACGCCGTCTGGGAGGTAGGGATCGCCTTCGGCACCGTCGGCGCGCACAAGGGCGGCTACCAGATCGAGATCACCACCTACCGGTCGGAGGCGTACGACCGCACCTCGCGCAAGCCTGAGGTGTCGTACGGCGACTCCATCGAGGAGGATCTGGTCCGCCGGGACTTCACAGTCAACGCGATGGCCGTGGCACTGCCGGAGAAGGAGTTCGTCGACCCGCACGGCGGCCTGGAGGACCTCGCGGCCCGGGTGCTGCGTACCCCTGGTACCCCCGAGGACTCGTTCTCGGACGACCCGCTGCGGATGATGCGGGCCGCACGGTTCGCCGCCCAGCTGGACTTCGAGGTCGCCCCCGAGGTCGTCACCGCGATCACGGAGATGGCCGGGCGGATCGAGATCGTCTCGGCCGAGCGGGTCCGGGACGAGCTGAACAAGCTGATCGTCTCCGCGTTCCCGCGCAAGGGCCTGAGCCTGCTGGTCGACACCGGACTGGCCGACCACGTCATGCCCGAGCTGCCGGCCCTGCGTCTGGAGAGTGACGAGCACCACCGGCACAAGGACGTCTACGAGCACACACTGATCGTGCTGGAGCAGGCGATCGCGCTGGAGGAGGACGGTCCCGACCTCACGCTGCGCCTTGCCGCCCTGCTGCACGACATCGGCAAGCCGCGCACGCGCCGTTTCGAGAAGGACGGCCGGGTCTCGTTCCACCACCACGAGGTGGTCGGCGCGAAGATGACCAAGAAGCGCATGACGGCTTTGAAGTACTCCAACGAGCTGGTGAAGGACGTCTCACGGCTGGTCGAACTCCATCTGCGCTTCCACGGCTATGGCACCGGCGAATGGACGGATTCGGCGGTACGCCGCTACGTCCGTGACGGCGGCCCGCTCCTGGACCGCCTGCACAAGCTGACCCGCTCCGACTGCACCACGCGGAACAAGCGGAAGGCAGTGGCGCTGTCGCGGGCCTACGACGGCCTGGAGGAGCGCATCAGCCAGCTCCAGGAGCAGGAGCAGCTGGACGCGATCCGTCCGGACCTCGACGGCAACCAGATCATGGAGATCCTGGGAGTCGGTCCCGGCCCCCTCATCGGCAAGGCGTACAAGCACATGCTGGAGCTGCGCCTGGAGTACGGCCCGATGGACCACGACGCGGCGATGACGGCCCTCAAGGAGTGGTGGGCCGAGCAGAGCTGAGGCCGCGGCCGGGGGGGGGGGGGGGGTTGTCGCAAAACCACCCCCCCCCCCAGGGCGGGGGGGGGGGGTGGTGAAACGACGCCACCCCGGGGTGGGGGGGCGTCGGG